>BNUO01000274.1 GCA_025997415.1 Campylobacterota bacterium | reverse complement strand
AAGTATCTGATATATTTTGGCTGCGAAAAGAACAAAAATTTTTTAACGTAAGAACGAAATATTACCTGCAAAGCGGTGGTAAGAGCTTGTCTTCAACAAGTGCGATAAGAGTCTAAAAAAATTTGAACCCAAGATGTACGAATACATTCAGACGCACCATCATCTTGTGGCGGGTTTGGCAATTCTGGCAACTTGGGCGGCAACGGCTCTTGGTGCGGCGGTCGTTTTTTTCTTTCAGGAATTGAATCGGAAAACACTCGACACCATGCTCGGTTTTGCGGCAGGAGTAATGATTGCGGCAAGTTTTTGGTCTCTTTTGGCGCCAAGTATTGAAATGGCCGCAGACCAGGGAATCCCCGCTTGGTTTCCGCCGTTGACTGGTTTTATTGCCGGAGGTATTTTTCTTTGGTGCATCGACAAGGTTTTACCGCACCTGCATCCCGGCTTGGAACTGAAGGATGCTGAAGGGATTCCCACCAAGTGGCGGCGGAGTGTCTTGCTTGTTCTTGCGATCACGCTGCACAACATCCCCGAAGGACTTGCCGTTGGTGTCGCTTTCGGAGTGGTGTTGTCGGGAGGATCGGAGGCCAGCCTGAATGGAGCGCTCGCATTGGCAGCCGGTATTGCCATTCAGAATTTCCCGGAAGGAAGTGCCGTTTCTGTACCGCTTCGCCGGGAAGGGCTTTCTTCTTGGAAATGTTTTTGGTACGGTCAGCTTTCTGGAATTGTCGAACCGGCAGCCGCAATTTTCGGTGTTTTTATCGTTGTACAAATTCAAATGATTCTTCCTTACGCACTTGCATTTGCCGCCGGAGCGATGATTTATGTCGTTGTCGAGGAACTGATTCCCGAATCCCGGGAAAACCGTCACTCCGATGCCGGAACCCTCGGCGCCCTCGCTGGTTTTGCCATCATGATGACACTGGACGTGGCATTCGGGTAAAAGTGGAATTGGGAATGTGGAATGATGAAAGAAAAAAACGACCGCCGCACCAAGAGCC
>BNUO01000273.1 GCA_025997415.1 Campylobacterota bacterium | reverse complement strand
TTGCCGCCGTGTCGATGACGACGGGCACAATGCTTCTGATGTGGATCGGCGAGCAGATTACCCAGCGCGGCGTCGGCAACGGCACGAGCCTGATCATCTTCGGCGGTATCGTAGCGAGCATTCCGAGGGCGTAAGATTTTCTAACATCTTGACTCCTTACTTTTTCAGTTGTTCAAGCGCAATGCATGTCGCGCGGACAACATTCGCAGCGTTGTTGGAACGAAGCGACTTTGTCAAAATGTCCTTCACGCCCGCAAGCTCCAAAACAGGGCGAACAGCGCCACCGGCGATCAAGCCAGTACCTTCTGCCGCAGGTTTTAGCAGTACGATGCTTGAGTTAAACTTTGCCTGTACATCGTGTGCGATCGTCGTCTTTTTCAGATCGATGAAGATCATATTTTTGAACGCATCGTCAGTCGCCTTACGCACAGCGTCAGGGATCTCTTTTGCTTTGCCAACGCCGTAACCGACATGACCTCTCTTGTCGCCGACAACAATGAGCGCGCTAAAGCGGAAGCGGCGACCGCCCTTGACCACTTTGGTTACGCGCCCGATATTGACGATGACCTCTTCAAACTCTTCGCGGTTTAAATCTCTTCTCTCTTCTTGACGCATTCCTTTTGCCCTTACAATTTAATTGCGTTATCGCGCAAAGCGTCTGCAAACGCCGCGACTACGCCATGATAGAGATAACCGTTGCGATCAAAAGTTACTTCGCCTATCTTCTTCGCTTTGAGCGCCTTGGCGAACGCTTTTGCCGCTTCAACCGCTCCCGCTTTGTTGCTGCGAACGTTTGACTTTTTGCCGTCAAATGCCGCGAGGGTTACGCCATTTTTGTCGTCGATCGCTTGAGCGTAGATGTAGCGATTTGACCTAAAGATGGTAACTCTTGGTTTTGCCGCAACGCCGCTTAGCTTCGCACGGATCGCCGATTTGCGGCGAAGTCTCGTAGCGATCTTTCGTTTTTGAACATTTCTTGTCATTGCTTACCCCTTACTTCTTG
>BNUO01000272.1 GCA_025997415.1 Campylobacterota bacterium | reverse complement strand
TGGCACTGGTAAGTGCAGAATACTTTTGTCATGTGTTTTATTCCTTGATTTACGGGATACCGGAAAATCTACAACCGTTTCCATTCCAAAAGAACCTGGTTATCACTTGCGGGAATCCCCTCTTGACCGGGATGCGCGGACGTGGGACTGGCCGGCTTCGGTGTAAACGGCGTTGATCTCAATTGCGATGGTGCAATGATGGAATCCAATTCTGCATTCATGCCGATTTTTGGCAAGGGGGACGCCAAGACCGGCTGCGGCTGTGTTTCATGTGAAACCTGTTCAATTGCGGACGTATCGCCTGCCAAAAGCGGAGCATTTTGTAATGAATCAAACGCCGGACAACCATCGGCAACCCAAGCGGTCCATTGAAGCTGCAAATCGCCGAGATTTTCGTAATCATAATACATTTGAACGGCTCTTCCCCAATTGCTATCGCGGATTCCATCTGCGGCAAAGTTGATGAAATGATGATGCCCTCTTTGAGCAATCAGAAACTCAACGACCGAAAATCCCTGGGCGTAAAGCGACATCACATCATTCGGGTAATCGCGGAGTTTGACCATTGTATTAAAGGGGATTCCCCGTTGAGTCCGGAGAAACCGGTTCAATTGACGCCGGTGATTGGCCCGTTCCATATCATTTTCGACTGATGTGGCACCACCTTCGTCCAGCCATCGGGGAAGCGGGCAGCGAAAATATGACGCAAAAATCATGTGCGTGATCTCATGTGGCAATACGGCAGTCGTGAGCGACTCAAAATTTCCCTGGATTTTCATTTCCCAGCCGAATACTTCTCCACTGAACGGCAATTCATCAGTGAAAGTGAAGGAAGTTGCTCCGCCGGCTCCGATATCGCCGACTGTAAAATGGATCGAACAAGGCGCCGACCATTGCGGAAGAGGCGTGCCGAGCCAAAGAATTGCCAAATCGTGCCGCAACTGTTCGGCTGTGTCACCGAAATGCTTGGCAAGTTCCGGAGAATTGGTGCCGTGAATTGTGAAAT
>BNUO01000271.1 GCA_025997415.1 Campylobacterota bacterium | reverse complement strand
ATCTGTTCAAGATATACCGTATCAAGAAGCAGAACTTCTACAAGTATTACCATAGGTATCAAGCCGAACAGCAGGACAAAGACAGAGCATTGCTTCCTGCTAAGCGAGGAGCAAAGTATCGTCTGTCTAAGTTCTCTGATACTCTGCAATCAAAGGTGATCGCTCTAAGACACAATGGATTCAACCGTTATGAGATATATGATGCATTGGTTGAGTTATACAACCTTGAAAGGGTGAGTACCGAACCTATCCCTTGTCCCTCTTCAATCTATAATATCCTTAGACGAAACAACCTTAATCGGTTAAAACCAAAGCAGCAGAGGAACAAAAGGATGATTATCAAAGAGAGAGCAGGCGAGCTAGGACACTTCGACTGCAAACACCTGCCAAACGGTATGGTAGAAGGCTTCAAGGGCAAGCTCTACCTTGTCGGAGGTATAGACGACTGCACCAGATTGGCTTGGGTTGAGCTGATGACAGACATTACTTCACTATCAGTAATGTTTGGAGCTATGGGCATTATGAGATTGCTCCAATCTCGATACAACATTCGCTTTGAACGGATCATGACCGACAACGGTTCAGAGTTCAAATCCAATAAGACAATGCTCCATCCGTTTGAACGATTGCTTCATCAGTTGTCGATCAAGCATATCTATACCAAGCCATACAAACCGCAACCCAACGGGAAGCAGAGGGTTTGGGAGTGGGCGAAGCAGTACGGAGCAACAGAGCCAAAGGCTCGTTGTTGCGAAGAGATGCTCTGCACCAGAGCGTTACTGCGGAGACTCCCATATGCTACGAAGTGTCAGCTTTGCTGACACGAGTAACAGCAAACGATTGTGGAGAACCATATATGAGGAGTGTTTAGAGGAGTGTGTATTTGAAAGCATTGATGCTTTCAAAGAGGAGCTTACACGCTATATGCTCTACTACAACGAAATGAGGGGACACCAATCACTAAACAACAAAACACCGCAGGAGTTTAGAAAGGAGTTAGAGTAAA
>BNUO01000270.1 GCA_025997415.1 Campylobacterota bacterium | reverse complement strand
GTTTCCATACTGACTACGTATAACTACAACTTCGGCGGAGCGGCGGTCAGATCGACGATATCGCTCAACTCTTTCGGAGAAATCCGGTTGTCCGCGTTGTTCTTCGGAGCGGGCGGCAAGGGAATGTACTGCGTTGACGAGCCTGCCGGAATTGAGGAATTGAGCGGAAACGGCGGAAGTTTGACCGGACGTGCCGGTCTGGGAGCACCTTCATAAACGCCGTTCTTGTTTCTCGGTTCGGACGGCGGAATCGGAATATCGGGGACCTCCTCAGCCAGTTTCACCATGAATGAAATGTTGCCGATATAAAAAAACTCTCCGTTTTCCAGAATGGTGTCCGTTACCGGAAAGCCCTGATGGGTGACGCCATTGAGCGAACTGAGATCATGAAGGTGCAATTCACCGTTTTCCATATTGAGAAGGCAATGTTTCCGACTGACCAACGGATGGGAAATCACCACCCCGGATTCCCGGCTTCTGCCGATAGTACAGGGAAGCGAAACAATTTTCACCCCTTTCAGTTCACGTTTTCCGGAAGACAGCCAAACTGCGCTGATGCGTATGAGTGCGTCCGGTGTTTACATTTCCACGGTGGAAATGACGCTTTTCGAGCTTTGCCGGACAGCAGACGTTCCGCAATTCAAAAATGTCAGTAAATTGGTCCGTGAAAATTTTCCCGGTTGATTTTCTTACTTTTGTGAAAAATTCCCTGAAAATCACTTTCTTTCTTTGAAAAATTTGATTACCCTAAAAGGATCGGCTTACAGGCGGGCCGGCTAACTGAACGTTTTTTAGAATTGAGTACGCAGAAAGCAAAATATTATTGCTGCATTGATTGTATACTCAAGCCGCCTTAAATTTCCCGTGAGAACAAAGTGAGAATCCTAACAAGGACGCGGTTTTGTATCACGCGAAACGTTAAATCAATATCGATTACGGTATAAGTTTGGGTGTGTATGCCGCAAAGTGTTAAACTGTCCATTTTTTTGAATGGTGAACTGAAAGGG
>BNUO01000269.1 GCA_025997415.1 Campylobacterota bacterium | reverse complement strand
CGGGCATTATTTTAGATAGCGACATTTTATATTTTGATTACACCGCTTCGGGACTTGGGTTTAGACCGATTGAAGATCGGATGCAAAAGATACTCAAAACTTATGGCAATACACACTCGGAAGTCTCATCAAACGCCATAAAAACAAGCGAGTATTACGAGAACGCAAGAGTTAGTCTATACAAAAGTTTGGAAGTTGGCAACGATTTTTATATTTTACCGTGCGGCACAGGTTCAACGGGTGCAATCAAAAAGTTTCAAGAGTTGCTTGGATTGTATATCCCGCCGATGACAAAAAAACGGCTTAGAATGATCGACAATACTGAGCTGCCATTAGTTTTGGTAGGACCATACGAACACCACTCAAACGAGGTTAGTTTTAGAGAGGCGATCTGCGAATATAAACGCATACCGTTAGACAAAAACGAAAATATCGATCTTGAAGCGTTGGAAAAAATCCTAGAGAAAAATCACGATCGCGAGATGATCGCCTCATTTAGTGCCGCTTCAAATGTTACTGGGATTTTAAGCGATTACAAAACCATCTATAAACTCGTTAAATCATATGGCGGGATCGTCGCCATTGACGCGGCTACTGCATCTTCGCATATCAATATCGACTCACATTTTTATGACGCTCTTTTTCTCTCGCCGCATAAACTTTTAGGCGGGGTTGGTAGTTGCGGAATCTTGGTGATCAAAAAAGCGTTATGCGAAACAAATACCACACCGACATTTGCGGGCGGCGGAACGGTTGAGTATGTATCGCGCACCACACAAAAATATAGCGATCGTTTTGAGATTAGAGAAGACGCGGGAACGCCCGGCATACTGCAACTGATCAAAGCCTCGCTTGCCTATGAACTGCGAAACGAAATTGGACTAGAAAATATTGAGCGGATTGAAAAAGAGCTTAGATACTATTTTGGCTCTCGCGTTAGACAGATAGCAAATGTTAATCTCTACTGCAATCACGATCAAAATAAACTACCGATATTTTCACTCAATATCAACAA
>BNUO01000268.1 GCA_025997415.1 Campylobacterota bacterium | reverse complement strand
ATACAAATTGCAGTTACGTCCGGCGGCGGTTGCCGTACCAGATGATTTGCATTCGGGGACAATAGACGTAACCTTTTTTTTCGCAATATTCCATGATTCGCGGTTCGTTTCTGAGAATTTCCTCCGCAGTGACACCTTGCGGCATCAAAAGCACCCGATCCGGAATAATCTCAGGAAACTGGCTGATAAAAAGTTCAATTTCGACAATATCATTGATACTGTCGATGACGAATTTCAACTGGTAGTTGTACCGCCCAATCAATTGCCGGACAACCTCGGGACGGTTCCGGTTGATTTCATGCCGTTTGATGATATGCTCATCGGCGTCCTTCGGCGTCGAATTGGACAGCTTGGGACTGATCGACATTAAATGACACCGCACCGGGGAATCCAGCGTTCCGGCGGTTTCAATGGTGATGGTGTGGCCCATTGCTTCGAGTTGTTCGGTCAACGGAATCATTTCCGTATAAAGCATCGGTTCACCGCCGGTAAGAATGACGTGATTTCTGCCGAACAAAAGGACTCTGCCGACAATTTCTTCAATGGCAAGGTCTTTCCCTTCGGTTTGTTCCCAGGAGGCATAGCGTGTATCGCAAAAAGAACACCGCAAATTACAGCCGCCGACACGTATAAAAGTGCTTTCCGTGCCGGTCCAGAGACCTTCTCCTTGTTTGGAGGTGAAAATTTCAACTATCCGCATTTCATTTTTCTCCATGCAAGAATCCAGACTCCGGTGAAACAGACCAAAAACAGTATATTGGAAACGGCGATGGAAACGGCGGCTCCGTACATGGCGTATTTCGGAACCAGAAGAGTACAACCGGCAATTGTGACCGTCGCCTGCATCAGACAGATCAACGGCTGAACAGTAAAATACCGGGCCGCTGTGACCGGATAACCGAGCGCCGTTCCGGCAAGTCCGAATGTCGCACCAAAGGTGATGAGCATGAAAATGCCGTTCAGTGAAGCGATTTCTTCAGAATAGGCAATCGTCAGAAAAGCTTCCCCGAAGAACGGGATC
>BNUO01000267.1 GCA_025997415.1 Campylobacterota bacterium | reverse complement strand
CCAAACCGGTCAAAACAAGGGTTTCGCCGTCTTTTACGGACTTGTCTGATTTTACAAGCAGCAAGGAATCGGCAACAACTTTGTCTGCATTGACCGATACGGCTTCGCTTTCAAGAATGATCTTTTCGGCGGTATTTACAAATTTCGCCTCGTTGACCAGCTTGCCCGTATGCGTGCCGTATCCCATCACAACGGTGGAGAAAATGAGTGTGGTCAGAGTCACAAAAAGAACGGTTTTGGTGTAGCTGCTGGAACCTTTCCACTCCTTGAGCGCCAAACCCCAGAGTGAACTGAAAATCATGATACTTGCCATGTGGAGCGGCCAACTGGAAAATTGGTAGACCCCCATTTTTGTTTCCCCCATCGAATAAAAGAAGAACTGGAGATACCATGTTGTTCCTGCAACCGCACAAAAGATATAGTTCCAAAGCATGGGAACACGGAAACTGTTTTGTTGAGCACGGTCAAGAATTTTGGCTTCTTTGGCCATTTCCTCCGCAGGAGCATCCGTTGCGGTTTCCAGAATGGTTTCATCGATCACTTTGCCGTTGTCGTCAATATATTTGGCCAAAAACTGCGGGGCAGTCTTGTTTTTCAGGAACAGAAACGCACACCACAGGAAATTTGAGACAAAACCTCCGGCAAGGATGACGCAAAGACGCGGAAGTTCCGACCAGATTTTATCGGTACCATGGTTGAGTGAAATTTCAGCAATAGGAGCCGCCGCGCTCATTCCATATGACATTCCGGCGCTCATGATTCCGGAAAAGGTGGCAACGAGAAGCCCTTTGACAAAACTAAATTCCTTAATTGCCGCTTTTTTGGCATCTTCCGACATTTCCCGTTCTTTCGACATTCCGGCCAATGCCGCGATGACGATTCCAAGTACGCAAATGCCGACGCCGAAAAGCACAATGATTCCGGAGGATTCGCCGCAAATTTTTGAGATAAACTCCCCTCTGAATATCGGCGGCATAATTGTTCCGAACACCGTACAGTATCCCAAGGCGATAGCCATACCGAGCGAC
>BNUO01000266.1 GCA_025997415.1 Campylobacterota bacterium | reverse complement strand
CATAGTAGGAGCTCCATTGTAGGTAATGCTGGCATTAAACGCATTTGCGCCCACCGGATTTTTAGCTCCAGATACTGCGAAGCCTTTGCCGCCTATATATACCGCCTTTCCTGCGCTCAACTGCCCCCGAAGGCAAAGATCGTAGAGGCGAAGC
The DNA here is from genome assembly GCA_025997415.1 of Campylobacterota bacterium. Taxonomy (GTDB): domain Bacteria; phylum Campylobacterota; class Campylobacteria; order Campylobacterales; family SZUA-545; genus JAIRKM01. The sequence continues at coordinate 884 of BNUO01000266.1, read as the reverse complement.
TATACTGGATCGGCACGCTTGGCAACAAAAAGCGCGCTCCGGGTGAGCTTCCCATCGCCCACGCTAACGCTGACAAATCAAACTGCGATAAGGTAAATGACGGTTTGATATACAATCGTTATGGTAGTAATCATAATTTGATGTACACTCATTGCGACGAGGACAAGTTTAGTTTCGGCAAATGGGACGACAACCCCGCTAAACCTGCTGTATTTGATTTGCTCGATAGCTATGTCGGCGATATAGAGCTAAGAGTTCCGGGTCGCACAGCGTATGTGCCCGTTAAGCCCGATTTTATCTACTATAGCACGCGTTTAAACTATGACACCCCACACTATATGGCTAATGCCGATGTAACGCACCTGATCAATCCCGATCAGCAGATGGGCAACTACTTCGTACAGGGCGTCAATACCAGACTGCACGGCTTCGACCCCGCTACTTACGGCGGCTGGATGCTCTATGTGATCTACGAAAACAAAGACGATCCCGCCGAAACACACAAAAATATAACCATATATGACGACTTAAATCTCGATTGGCATTATGGTGGTTTGACAAAACAATCTATGATGATGATGAGCGGCTTTAGAACTCCGCTTGCGGGAACTGTCAATGCCAAGCTGTTTTACCTTGCGGGTTACGGCACAAGGCGTGATTTTGACGATTGCATTAAGTTTAACTGGCCCCACATACAGTCTGGCTGCACCGAGAATGTGGCGGTAGGATATAACAGTGGTTCTGATAGTGGTGTATTGGGGCAGTTGAGCGCAGGAAAGGCGGTATATATAGGCGGCAAAGGCTTCGCAGTATCTGGAGCTAAAAATCCGGTGGGCGCAAATGCGTTTAATGCCAGCATTACCTACAATGGAGCTCCTACTATG
>BNUO01000265.1 GCA_025997415.1 Campylobacterota bacterium | reverse complement strand
TTTCCGGCTTCGATACACTGATCCCGGAACGCCGGAGCAGGACGCCAGCTGCACCGGACAGGAGCGGAAATGGTATCCCATTTCATTTCCTCGAACCATTTCTGAATACTTTCGGCACCGCCAGGTCCCCAGCCACTGGAACCAAACGCGAAACCGCATTTCTTCGAGAACCTCAATCCCCTGATGTACGTCAGCGCTGAAGCCATTGCCGGCATCATTTGTATGTTGAGCGTTGCCGAACCGAAAGCGACACAGGCGGTATCAAGCATTTCGGTCGCGATCCGGGTCAGCGGATTTTTCCGGGCATGAAGTACTTGCACATTGATAGTCTGGGAAACGCTGAGGCCCCCCTTGAGAATAAGTTCAGCCATTTTGGCGGTGCTTTCCCACATCGAATCGTAAAGAATCAGAACTTTCGGAGCGTATTTTCCGGATGCCCAATCAATGTAGGCGTCCAAAATTGCGGAGAGGTCTTTCCGCCAAATCAGACCGTGACTCGGAGCGATCATGCTGATTTTGATCTTACCGGCGGCTTCGAGTGTTTGCAGCACCTGACATCCGTAAGGCGCCACGATATTTGCGTAATACATCCTAGCCTCGTCCAAAGTTTCGGAAAGCGGCCACTCGTCATCAAACCGTACTGATGTCGCCTGATGCTGGCCGAAGGCGTCCATCGAAAAGAGGAGTTCCTCCTCCGGAACATACGTGAACATGGATTCCGGCCAGTGAACCATCGGCGTGTTGAGAAATTTCAAATTCCGTGATCCCAAAGAGATTGTATCATTAGAGGAAACGATTCGGATATTCCAGTTCGAAAGGTCGAAATACCCCGCCAGAGCACTCCGGCATTTTTCGTTACAGACAAGCGTTGCATTCGGCAGCATTTTCAGCACAGCCGGAAGCGAACCGGCATGATCCGGCTCGGCATGATTGCAGATCACGTAATTGACCTTGTTCAGATCGGTCAATTGCCGGACATTTTCCAGCAATTCCGAGGCGTAATACCTTTTCACGGTGTCGATCAGGGCGGTTTTTTCGTC
>BNUO01000264.1 GCA_025997415.1 Campylobacterota bacterium | reverse complement strand
GTTTCCTTTCGATGACCCTTTTCTAGCGAAAAGTGTCATCGAAATGATTGGCAGGGACAATTGCGGGCTTGATCCGCAATCTCGCCCTCCTGTCATTCTGAGGGAGCGAAGCGACCGAAGAATCTCATCAACACAGATTCTTCAGTCGCTACGCTCCTTCAGAATGACAGAGCGTTTGTCATACTGAGGCGAACGAAGAATCTCATCAAACACAGCCGTTTCGCTTCGCTCAATATGACAGTATGCGTACGAATTGGCTTTTCTATGCAATTTCAGCGATCAGTCAGTAGTATTGAGCCAACTTTTGCAAAGGAGCGGCAATGAAGGCTATTCTTGTTTTGTTAGCGTTCGCAGTTTTTGCGTTTGCGGACGCATTTGACGGTGGAGTGGCGGCTACAGATCGGAGCGATTGGCAAGAAGCGGTACAGCAATTTACACAAGCGATCAAGATCCATCCAAACGATGCAAGGGCTTATCACAACCGCGGCATTTTGTATGCCAGTTCTCACGATTCCTCAAAAGCGATCGCGGACTATACACAAGCGATCGAGATCGACCCAAAATTTGCACTAGCTTATTACAATCGCGGCGTTTTGTATGACGAACTTGACGATCGTTCAAAGGCGATCGCAGATTACACACAAGCGATCAAGATCGATCCGAAATATATAAATGCTTATTACAGCCGCGGCCATTCGTATTCCGTACTTCGCGATTTCAAAAACGCAACGAGAGATGCTCGCAAGGCGTGCGCGCTTGGAAATTGCGATCTGGTGAAAGTGTTGGGCGATAACGGCTGGATAAGCGATTAGCGGCGCGATCGTGTCATTCTGGGCGATGTGAAGAATCTAAAAACAAATACAGATACTTCGGCTTCGCCTCAGTATGACAGAGAATGTCATTCTGAACGAAGTGAAGAATCCCTATTCCCACGCTTTGCACTGCCGAAGCATTTTGCTTTGTCAAGGATAAGACGCGAGATCCCCAAAGTCGAAGCGTCCCGCAGACAAAGCAAAATGCAAGGGTATCCGTTAGGACAGT
>BNUO01000263.1 GCA_025997415.1 Campylobacterota bacterium | reverse complement strand
TAAATGAACTCGCGACGTCGCAAAATTTCACGGCAATACTCCGGCTTGAATCGTGTGTAAAACGCACACTTGGCATGAGTTTCAAATTGTCCAAAACAATGGTGCCCTTCTCCGCCGAGGCAAAATCGTGCATGACCAGTTGCTCGACCTCCTCCGCCCATTCCAACTTCGTTCGCTGCTCTCTCGCAACAACGCGACGCCAGTTTTGCAGTGTTTGTTTTGTGTGGGGGGCCACAAACATGAAAATGCCCGCCGTGCCGTTACGTTCATATTCGTAATCAATCCTCCCTGATGTTGGGCATGTAGACATCAGCAGGATAGGATTTACCACCATTTTACTCAACATGTATTTCTGAAATTGACACGCCAATAGGGATCAATTTCATTCATTAGGACAATAAGTCAGGAACTTGGGATATCCCAAGCGACGGACTGGTTGGTGGTCGGCGAATTTTCGTATGACGGTCTCGTCCAACTGAACACGGGAATGAATAACCGGGGAGGGGCGCTTGGGAAGTCGGATGGGGCCATAGTAGTGATGATGTCAGGGTAATGCCGACGGAGCGAAGTGTCTCTGGTGAATGTTCGTTAACGCTAAATGAAAAGGAGAACCGCCTGGAAGAAATTCCCACTACGGAGCAAGCAGACGACGATCCTTATCGTTTTGATCAAGGAAAGCCCGTGCTACCGAAAGTCTCTCAACTGAGGCGAAAACCGGCTGAAAAGGCCAAACGGGAACCGAAGTTTCGATTTTACGCACTGTATGATCGAATCTACCGGAAAGACATTCTTTGGTCGGCGTGGCGTCTCGTTCAACGGAACGACGGCGGGCCGGGAATCGACAAACAGACCATTGAGGAAGTCGAATAATACGGAGCGATCGTCTGACTGATGAAATCCATGAAACGCTGAAATCGAAGACCTACCCAGCCACAACCGATCAAAAAAGTCCACATTCCCAATGGGGATGGCAAAACGAGACCGCTGGGAAGCCCCACCGTCAAAGACCGGATCATTCAACAGGCTTGTCTGCTGATACTTGAACCGATT
>BNUO01000262.1 GCA_025997415.1 Campylobacterota bacterium | reverse complement strand
CGCGATCGTGCGGCGCGGCGCTGGGCTATGTGCCGCAGGAGACCAGCTTTAACAGCTCGTTTCCGATTATGGCGATCGATGTGGTGAAGATGGGATTTTTGGGGCAAAAGGTTGGCAAACAGGCGGCGTTTAGCGTGGCGATCGCGGTTTTGATGGCGTATATGACGATCAAAGGGCGCGAGCGCAGCGATACGATTATCGGCGTGATCTGGGCGGTTGGAATGGCGTTTGGAGTGATTTTGACCGATCTGTCGCCGGGCTATAACGCCGATCTGATGAGTTATCTATTTGGATCGTTAATTGCGATCGAACCTGTTGATCTGTTGATTTTTGCATCGCTCGATCTTGTGATCGCCGCGCTGGTTGCGCTACTGTATCCGCAGATTCTTGCGTTTTCGTTCGATGAGCAGTTTGCGCGGATCAAGGGCGTAAAAACCGATAGACTTTTTGTGATGATGCTCATCTTCGCATCGCTGACGATCGTAATGGCTATACGGCTTGTTGGGTTAATGCTGGTTATCGCGCTGCTAACGATTCCTGTCTGGATCGCCGAAAAGTTTGTCAAAACGCTATGGCAGATGATGATCGTATCCGGCTCTCTGTCGCTACTGTTCTTGCTGGGGGGGCTGTGGATTTCGTTTGTGTTCGATCTAACCAGCGGAGCAACTGTCATTATGGTTGCCGCCGCCGCGTTTTTTGCGGTTTATCTGTTATGCGTATCTCTATCGTCCGCGAAGCGATCCAAAACCATTAGCGCAGACGAAATGGAACGGCTGATCGATGCTAAACCTTGATTACTCCAAAAGCGCACAAAAAACGCTACTCAAAATGAAATCCCGCGCAACCTGTCATTCTGAGGCGAAGCCGAAGTATCTGTGTTCGTATTTAGATTCTTCACCGACCCTCGCTGCTATCGCGAGGGATTGTTCAGAATGGGTCTAATACTCATTTTTGGGTGTTTTTTAGCCCAACAAACCCTTTGTACAAGAGGGTTTGTTGATATAGTTAGCGAAACGGTTTGCTAAGTGAATATGAAAAAAGCGACAAAAAAATG
>BNUO01000261.1 GCA_025997415.1 Campylobacterota bacterium | reverse complement strand
TTACTATATGACCACCGGTAAAGAAAAAGAAGGTCTCTATCCTGCCGGCCACAGAGACGGTATTTATCCTGATGACTTCTGGCGGTTTGGTGACGGTGCTGGCGGTCCCGGACCAAATCAGGATTTCTTCATGCAGTCGCTTTGTACGGAATGGAATATGACGGAAAAATGGAGTTACATTTTCCAATACAATTTGACAAATATCAATCCTTACGGTGAAGCCGGTCAGGCTCTTTTTGGAATCAACAATCACCTGATCTACGTCATCAATGACAAATGGGGAGTTGGGCTGCGGGCGGAATGGTTCCAGGAACGGAATGTCACGGATATTGTTGATCTCACACTGGGGTTGAATTTCAATCCTACGGAACATTTACGTATCCGTCAGGAACTCCGGTACGATTATTTCTTCAAAGAAAAAACATTTAACAACGGGACGAAAAATCAACAACTCTCCGGCGGATTTGCAGTCCTTTATGGTTTTTAACGATATTTTCCAATCGCCGAATTGTTATACAATCTATTAATCAGTTGATTAAAATATCGAAAAACATATTGGTATTTTTGTCGCGGATTTTATCTTTGGTGCATTTTTCCCCGCCTGCAAAATAAGAGGGGGGCGGGTTGATTTTACAGCGGGAACGGATAAAATTCTATTCTGATTTATATATACTTTTTATGCCGGACTGGTGGAATGGCAGACACGGTGGATTCAAAATCCACTGCCCGCAAGGGCATCTCGGTTCAAGTCCGAGGTCCGGTATTTTCTCTTGTGTAATTGCTCGCCTTGTTCTTACGGAAATTTAAAGCAGCTTGAGTATAAATCCGTACCAATTACGGTATACTTATCACTGATAAACCCGGACATAGTCCATGACAAATTCTTGGGGAAGGGCATCTTTGTCGGCACCTTTGGAGGCTCCCCAGGCACCGCCGAAGGCGAAGTTCAAAATCAGGTAAAATTCCTGATCGAACGGCCACGCTTTCCAGCCCGGCTCATCATTTTTCACGGTGAAGACCTTTTGATCGTCAAAATACCAGTCGATCCGGTCATCGA
>BNUO01000260.1 GCA_025997415.1 Campylobacterota bacterium | reverse complement strand
AAGCACCAGATAGTGATGATGACGATGATGAACTAGAAGATGAGCGCGAATTGCTTAGGAGTAAGCTTGGGCTTGAAAATGAGCTTGAATTGCTCGAACTGCTCGAGTTTGTGCTTGAAGATGAGCTCGAACTGCTCGGGCTTAGGCTTGAAGATGAATTCAAGCTACTCGAGCTTGAGCTTGAAGATGAACTTGAGCTTGAACTGCTTGAGCTCGAACTCGAGCTTGGACTACTCGATGTTGTTGATGGTGATAGCGATGGTGATGCTGATGATGATGTTGATGATGGTGATGAAGAGCTAATTGTACTAAACGAGCATGAGAAGAGCGATAGAGATGACGGAGTTGAATTGGGTAGAGGTGTGTTGCTATTGTAACTTATCGAGGTACAAAGATATGTATTTTTTGTATTGTTGTTATTCTAGTAAATTGAAGAATACGAAAGATATGAATTTGACTAACGTTCTGACGTGTTATCTTCCGTTTTATTATAATTATAATTATAATTATAATTATAATTATAATTATGATTATAATTATAATTATAATTATAAGAAGGAAAAGAACAAGTCTGAACACCAGTCACATTCAGAAAACTCGTATGCCGTCTTCTGCTTGAAAAAAAAAATAGCGTTACGGATGTTATCGTTGTAGAAGTAGCACCACACTATGATGGCACAACACCACCACAACCACAAGCATCACAACCACATGTATCACCAGCATCACCAGAACCAGCGCCAGCACAAGCATCAGTTGGTAGTATGATAGTGGTGGTGGCAAAAACGAGCTACTTGAAGACGCACCAGATAGTGATGATGACGATGATGAACTTGAAGATGAGCTCGAATTGCTTAGGATTAAGCTTGGGCTTGAAAATGAGCTTGAATTGCTCGAACTACTCGAGCTGTCGCTTGCAGCTACTCCTTCTGATGTTGATGCTGGTAGTGGTAATGATGATGAATAGTGGTGGTGATGCGATGATGATGGTGATGAAGACCTACCCCTTACTAAATGAGCTTGACAAGCTCGATGGAGGTGAACTTATTGAACTTGGTGAT
>BNUO01000259.1 GCA_025997415.1 Campylobacterota bacterium | reverse complement strand
AAACCCAAATCGAGACGAAAAACTCAACCATATCCACGCTTCAATGCAGCTCGGGCAGTCGCAAACGAGGATGCAGACGCAAACGCAATAGCTGATCGCGCCGGTGCGCAACCGTGGGATCAGGAGCGAAGCGGATGTGGGCTTTGCGGGAAACTCGGACGAGATCAAAAAGGGACTCGGTATCGGCGGCGCAGCAGCGTAACTTAGCCGTATCAGCACGGCGGGTTTGCGCGAGTTGCGCTGCGCGATCCGCCAACCGTCCAACTACGAACTTAAGCGATCGACAAGTAGCATTCAACCAATCATTTACGATCAACACAGCAAAGGAACAACAATGCCATTTTGCATTAAATGTGGGAGTGAAATCAGCGAAGGGGCTAATTTTTGCCCAAACTGCGGCGCACAACTTACAGAAGTTGCAGAGGCTTCACAAGTCGTATCGACAACAAACGCCATAAAATCACCGCAGAGTAATCTGTCGCTAAAAATTGGCGGCATTATTATAGGTATCATTCTGGTTGTTCTGTTTGTAACAAACCCATCAAAATCAGATCTTGAGATGGAAGCAAGCGGATCGCGCAATAGACATCTTATGCTAGGCGAATATACCACAACAGAAACGCGGGTTACCGCCATTACCACAACAAGTTATTTGCTATTTTCAACTGGCGTTGCGACTGTATCAAACTACATAATAGCACTCGGTTATTCTACCAATAAGATTAATTATATTGGTATCTTAGGGAATTGGTACGAAGTGGGAAGCAAAAAAGTTGCATAGTTAGTTTTACGATTTGCTAAACCATGCGATCGTAGCGCAGAAGAATCTAAATGCCTAGATACTTCGCTATGCTCAGTATGACAGAGGGGGCGTACGCAATGACAATGAGGCTCTTGTCATGTTGAGCGTTAGCGAAACATCTGTGTTAGTCTTGAGATTCTTCGTCGCTCCGCTTCCTCAGAATGACAGAGGAGCTTCGCTCAGAATGACAGAGGGGGCGTACGCAATGACAACGCAGACGATCGCATATCACGCTTCCCGCCTCTTGAGGCGGGTTTTGCG
>BNUO01000258.1 GCA_025997415.1 Campylobacterota bacterium | reverse complement strand
GCAGGTTGAGAACTGCTTACACTTCGTCAAAGACCGTTGCTGGGACGAAGACCGCCATTATCCGAGCCACCCCGGTTTGGGTCAGGTCTTTGCCGCCCTCACTAATTTCGCTCTCTCCGTCCCACGACTCCTCAAAAAAAACGCCGAACCACTCACCGAAATCGCAAAAAATATTCACTATTCCCCAAAAAAATTCTACAAATCCTCGTATCTAACACCATGTGAAACTTGCTGTTCTACTGAATTATTTGATTTCTTTAATGAACGTTGTTAGAATTTTTGGTGGTGTTCTAAAATTATTGTCTTGACGAAATTTCCACTTTTTGCTATACTATCGTAGTATGTTTTTTTAACAGTCAAGGAGGACTTTCCAATGACTTTAATCGCCCTTAAATGTCCGCGCTGTCATAGCGAAAAAGTTGGAAAATACGGTATCTGTGACGGTAAACAACGATACATCTGCAAAAATCCTGACTGCCCACACACAACATTCTACACCGAATATACATACAACGCCTGCAAGCCCGATGTGAAAGCTGCCGTTCATAAGCAAGCCGTCAACGGAAGTGGTGTGCGTGCCATTTCCCGCTGTCTGGGCATCAGCACCGATACCGTTATTGCCGAATTAAAAAAAAAGAAGCGGACATAAGCAACGTCAACAAAGAATACTTTCAAAGCCGCTCACACGGTAAAATCCGCATCGAAATGGATGAGATGTGGAGTTATTGGCACGACAGGAAACATCAGATTTGGTTATGGTGGGCGATTGATCACGATATGGGTGAGGCGGTGGCGTTCTGGTTTGGCACGCGGGAACACGGTAATCTTGACAAAAGTTATTGGAGTTGCTCTCGCCGCTTGAGACAGGTACTGTTTATACGGACGGCAACTATGCGTATTACGAAAGAATTGATTCGGAGGTATTGGTCGGTGACGAAAAAGATACGCAGAAGATAGAGCGGAAGCATTTGTCGTTGCGGACGTGGTGTAGCCGACTGGTTCGCAAGGGGATTCGCTTTTCCAAAACGGAACAGATGCACAAAATCGTCGTCGGACTAATTATCAAC
>BNUO01000257.1 GCA_025997415.1 Campylobacterota bacterium | reverse complement strand
TTTGGGCGCGCCGTTTATCGGGCGTTACGAGGCGTTTGCAGGCAGCCACCACATCAACCACCTGCTGACAAAGGCTCTGCTTGCCGACAGCGAGGCTTATGAAATTGTAGAAGCTGAAGGCGCTAAGGAAAGTTTCAAAGAACTTGAGAGGGCGTATGCGTAGCGTTTCGTTGCTGCTACTTAGCGCGACGCGACCGACGCGGCTTGCGATCTACGGCGAAGACGGCGGCGTGATCGAGCAGTTCCAAAGCGATCTGCCGCTAACCGAATCGCTCTACGACGCGATCAAAGCGTTTGACGAGGCATACGCGATCGAACGGGTTTTGTATGCGCGCGGACCGGGCAGCTTTATGGGCTTGAAGCTGGGCTATCTGTTTTTGCGATCGTTTGCGCTGGGACGGGGAATCGACTTTTTGGCGGCGGATAGTTTTGCGCTTAGCGGCGGAGCGCCGATCCACTCGCACTCAAAACGGTGGTTTGTGCTGGAAAACGGTAGCGCGGCGATCAGAAGTTTCGATTCAGCGCCCGCCGAAGTACTTTCGCCGCCCGAACGCCTTGACCTCACGCTCTTTAGCGCCGAAACCGCGCCGAACTATATACTCTCCGCCGTGTGATCGCTGGCTTTAGCCTTTTTGCCGCTCCTCACTCGGTCTTTTGCACGGGTACTGATCTAAGCCTTTTTGCCGCCGCTCGCTCGGTCTTTTCCGCAATTTCGTTGTCAGGCTCATTCGCGGCATCGTTACATACCTTCGGAGGGCGCAGGGAGTGGTAACTTCCGCGTGCCGTGAAGCAGGAGCTTTGCTCCTGCGAACGGTGGCATATGCTGCCTAGCCGCTCTTTCGCCTTCCTAGTACCTCCGCAGTAACGCTCCTTCGGAAGCATCTCTTCGCAACAACGAGCCTTTGGCTCTGTTGCTCCGTACTGCTTCGCCCACTCCCAAACCCTCTGCTTCCCGTTGGGTTGCGGTTTGTATGGCTTGGTGTAGATATGCTTGATCGACAACTGATTAAGCAATCGTTCAAACGGATGGTTTGTGCTATTACTCGCAGGAGCAAGCTCCTGCTTCC
>BNUO01000256.1 GCA_025997415.1 Campylobacterota bacterium | reverse complement strand
CTTGATTCGGGAAGGAGCGGTTCAGCAGACTTACTGTACACGTTCCTTCCTGTGAAAAGAAACATCTTTTTCAGTAGTAATTCCCAAGTCCGAGTTCGTTGGCGAGCCGGATGACATCTTCCATGCAGTGGACATGCAGTTTGACCATAAGCCGGTACTTGAGATTTCTGACCGTCTTTTTGGTCAACTTCATTTTCAGACCGTAATCTTCAAGACTTACACCGGCACCAATGTAAGTGAAAAGTTCCTTTTCCCGGTCTGAAAGAGTAAAAAAATACGGTTTTGGATAAAGCTGTGTGATGACAAAGCGGTTCTGCCGGATTTGAAGCAGCTCCCGGACATGAGGAGAACACGTCAAACTGCCGTGAGCCGTTTCCGTGAGACCTTCCAAAAATTCATTTACCGAATCCAGAAGCGTCCAATAAGCATTGATTTGTTGATGAACAGCCACTTGAACGTTGATCTGACGGACGGCACTATCAAGAAATATAATCCTGGCTTCAGGATGATACTTCCGGACGGTCTTGGTGGTTTCTGTGAAAAAAGCGGTTTTTCGTCCTGCCGCCAGGACAAGCGAGGGACATGGTGAAATCGAACTCCAATAGTCAAGGTCGGATGTACTTGTCAGAACCATCAATTTTATTAAATAGTTGTGTCTGTTTGAAAAAGGCATTGAGAAGCTCCCCCAACAATTTCCGTTGGTCTACAGCGAGCACCAGCGTGGAAAACGAACCATAAATAAGATTTTTCATGACACGTCACTTCCGTAAAAAGTTATCGGCAGCAAAATTCAAATTGATTTTATTGCGTCCGCAATAATCATGAACCGGAACTATAGAAAACTCCGAAACTGTGAAGAATATCAGAAATACAGTTCAAAATTATTACGTCTGACAATGAGTTCGGCTTGCGTAGTGACATTATAATGTCACTAAGAATTTTTTTTAGGAAAATATCATTAAAAAGTGAGAATAATCTGCCAAATCTTCAGAACAGGTGGAAAAAATCCACAAAAATCACTAATCGTATATCTTTGTGAATATCCGCCGTTCGATCTGCCTTGCGCAAATCTAC
>BNUO01000255.1 GCA_025997415.1 Campylobacterota bacterium | reverse complement strand
GTATTTTTGCATTTATGAACAAGTCAGTAACATATAAAGACGCCGGTGTTGATCTGGGGATTTATGCCGATGCGATGTCGCGGCTTCCCAAGTTGACCGCTCAAACGTTTTCTTCACGGGTAATGCGGTTGGACGGCGGTTTTGCCGGGCTTTTCAGGCTTCAGGAAGAAGGCAAAAAATACGATGATCCGGTGCTGGTCAGTTTGGCACTTCACACCTATCACGATGCACATAAGGGTTTTCCCACGAGTTCCAATGACGGGAACGTTGCAAAATACGGAAATTATGCACGTTTAAGCTGGTACACCTGCATACTTCCCTTTGTGGAGCAGACGGCTCTGTACAGCCAAATTGTCGATCCTGTTGCAAGAAACGGAACGGTCCTTAATTCCGGTTTTTGGTCTGCCTGGAATTGCGTGACGGGCGATCAGAATCTCTGGTTTGATCCCTGGCAGATCAATCCCCCCAACGGGCAATGCCCGTCCGACGGCAGTGCCACTTCAGCCGCCCCGACGAATGACGGCTGGCACGGCGGACACCTTTCCTACCGGGGATGCGAGGGAGATGTGCCGACTTGGGGAGGAGATAACCGCAGCAACCGCGGACTTTTTTCCAAATGGAACACATACAGCAATATGGGGTCCATCGTGGATGGAACAAGCAATACAATTGTGACTGGTGAAGCGGTCGTCGCTTCCGAAGCAAACAATTACAAAGGCGCTCTTGCAACCGGTTGGACAGCCCTCGTCTCAGCTGGTGATATTACGACCGCCAATCCATCCGTGTGCCGTGACAGAAAACAAGCGGATAAGACACTCAGCGGCGGAACTCAAAACAAAATGTCCGGTCTGCGCTGGGGAGACGCTCCGACCGCTTTCTCAAAATTTAATACCATTCTTCCGCCCAACTCTGCATCCTGTACTCAGGGCAATGATTATGAATGGGTTATCCTTTCCGCTTCCAGTTTCCATACAGGCGGCGTCAATGTCGGACTGGGAGACGGTTCCGTGTCGTTTGTTTCGGATTCCGTTGATGCCGGTGATCCGGCAAGTAATTTCAAACTCAGCGGTTCGTCACCCTACGG
>BNUO01000254.1 GCA_025997415.1 Campylobacterota bacterium | reverse complement strand
GTTCTGTGGTTTGTTTTGGGGAAAGATGAGAATGATAGTCTGATCGCGCTTAGCCTTTGGGAAACCCGTCTTGTGGCACCGGCACCTGATCCCGGTCAGCTTGATCCGTTCCACTGCATTGTGCCCGAATCTTTGGAACGGGAAATTGATCCGAAATATGCCGGAAACTGGCGCACCGCCGTTGTCCGGATACACGTTGCATTGTAAACATTAAGACATGTCATTAATTGCATGAATCAATTTGGTAAAATAGAATTGCTTTTGAAATTATGATCTTTTTACACGCATTTGTTAGCCGGTTCGCCTGCGAACCGTCCAATTCCCCTCCCGTGGATGGAAATTTATGCAGTTAAAGACGTAACATTAAGAAGGAGAGAATAAACAGTGCATGAACCAATTCATTTTCAAACCGGTAAACACCGGGGCGCTGCGGCAGTTATCGCACTGGTGCTGCTGCTTGTGACCGGTACAATCTCGGCGGTATTGGTGCGGGAATTTTTCACCGACCGTTTGGAACGCCGTCAGTCGTTCATTAAAATTCAGGCGGACCTTTTACAGCAGGATTACGCGGAACGTGTCAAACTCCTTGAGCAGTCCCCCGGTTTTGCCGGAGAAACGCTCACTGTTCCGGCTGCTCCCGGTTTTCCGGAAGACGGCACGTTTCAATTGACCGCCGATGAAAATTTTGCCGTCGGCACCGTATACCGTGACGAAAACAGCCGGTTGATTTACCGGACCGCAGATAATATACCGTAGCCGGTAAGGCACAGTGCTTCGCGTTCAACGTAACCGTCTTCCGTTGGCCGGCTTGCGTCATTCAAAATTAACAATTTGTTCCCCCACGCAGAGTATATCATGATTCATCACAAAACGTACAGGGCTTTTACGCTGATTGAACTTTTGGCGGTTATTGCCATTATCGGTATTTTGATTGCGTTACTCCTTCCGGCGGTTCAGTCGGCCAGGGAAGCGGCAAGACGGTTTCATTGACGGTGCCCATCGGCAGCACGCCCCGGTTGTGCTCGAACTGTTTGACGGCCAATCCGACCTGTGCGATGTGATGACTGCACTGAAACCGTCTTGC
>BNUO01000253.1 GCA_025997415.1 Campylobacterota bacterium | reverse complement strand
AGGCGTCGCTCAATACGAACGATACGATCACCTTCACCTTCGATCCTGCGGTTGCCGGAACGACCGTACAGGAGCTCACGCTCACATATGGCAAAAGCGGCGCGGGCGGCTTCCAAACGATCAAAGATATGATCGAACAGCTCAATATTCAGCTAAAAAATGCGGAATCAAACTCGCGGATCACTTGGGACGAGGATAACGGTGTGATCGTCGATGGCACGGGTGTCCTTACTGGGGCTGCGATCGCAACTACTGCTGCGGGTGCGGGACCGGATACGCCACAGGCTCGTTTGCAGGCGATCTTTGCTGAACTGGTAGCCACCGGGGAAACTTCACAGCTCAAGAAAAACGATACCTACTACTTTACCAATACGCAGGAGCTGGTCAATCTCTACCAAGACTCGCTTGACGACGCGGGCGATCCGCTCAACTTTTCCATTCCAACCAATCTAACGGTTTCGATGAGTGAGCAGGGGACGATTCGGATTGTCAATAACAGCTCCAGCGCAAATATCGTTGTTAATGTTTCGGGCTATAACGCCTTTCCAAAATCGGGCGAAGCGCAGGAGGGAATGAGCGCGGGCAACACGATGTTTACAAAAACGATGGCGCTGGGCGCGACGATCGCGACAAACTCGGAGCAGCAGAGCGGCAGAACCTATGCGGCGACATTTAGAACGGGCGTTGAGGTCTATGACAGCAGCGGCGCAAAACACCAACTGGTGCTGAACTTTCGCAAGGTTTCGACGAGCTTTGACAACAACGATCCAACCGTCTGGAAGTGGTATGTTGATGCGCCTGAGCCTTCGACATTTGAGTATCCGACATTCGGCGAAGTCCGCTTTAACCTTGACGGCAGCGTACAGTCGTACTCGCCTCCGGGTATCACGCTCAATCCAAATACGGGATCGGCGAGCGGGCAGATTATCCGCTTGGAGTTTGGTGATGGCGGCGGCTTTAACGGGCTGACCAGCTTTGCCGAAAAGTCAAGCGTGCGAAACGGAACGGGTGCGGACGGATACGCCACAGGCTCGTTTGCAGGCGATCTTTGCTGAACTGGTAGCCACCGGGGAAACTTCACAGCTCAAGAAA
>BNUO01000252.1 GCA_025997415.1 Campylobacterota bacterium | reverse complement strand
GATTACATCCGTCATGCCCATTATGAACCGGATGTAATCGGCAATACCTTCGGTGACCCAACCGGGACCGGTACGGCGCGGATACGACTGAATAACATGCACCAACTCATGGGCAACCATTCCGAAGTCACCTGGCTGCTGACGTATCCAATCGGCGGAAATATTGATCACATTACCGGCAGTGTAGGCCACGCCGTCCATTCTGCGGAATATGATTGTCACGTCCTTCGGCGGCACATAACCGTCTGATGCCAGAAGTCTGTCCATTTTCGGATACCATTCGGTGACAAGCTGTCCGGATTTTTCGGCCCATTCATAAATTCCCGGCTGATGAAGCGCTTCACCTTCAATGATAATGGTGATTTTCTCAAGTTGTGCCGGTTGAACGGTTTCCTGTTGAACAGATGTCTCCGTCACCGGTTCTTCCGCCCGGACATTCCCGGCAAACATTACGGCACTGGTTATCAAGACACATAAAATTGATTTACTCATTCGGAAAATCATAGCGAACCTCTTTTCACTGAATTTTATTTATTGCACTCAAACTATTTAATTTTTCAGAGAGAAAATGCGAACGTCCCAACGAAGACGCGGCTTTATGGCAAGCGAAGCGTTGAATCCATACCGATTACGATATATTTTCTGTCACTTGTTTATTTTTTTCACCTGTTTACGTCGCGAGATTTGATTTTTTGTATCTAAATTTTATAAGCACTTGTAAGATTGCAGCCCTGAAGAGCTTTGAACGAAATTACCGTTTCAATAAATGGAGACCGAGGGATTCGATCATTTGACGGTCGGATTGGGGGGTGATGCCGCCGGTGGTCAGATAGTTTCCGGTCATAAGGGCGTTTGCCCCGGCAGCGAACATCCGGACTTGTTGATCCGCAAGAATTTTGGGTCTTCCGCCGCAAATCCGCATCGTTGTTCCCGGAAGCAGGTGCCGGAAAACGGCAATGATCCGCAGTGCGTCTTCAGCAGTGAGCGGCGGTTCATCGGCAAGCGGAGTTCCCGGATGGGCGTGCAAAAAATTGAGCGGCACGCTTGTGACCTTCAGTTCCCGGAGCGTTACGGCCAGTTCCACTCGGTCCTGCCA
>BNUO01000251.1 GCA_025997415.1 Campylobacterota bacterium | reverse complement strand
GTTCGATTTCCTGCTGGTAGGCAATCGCATGGACAAGATTTCCAACCGCTTCCGCTGAAAAATTTGACGCAAGGATTTTTTGCTGTTCGGTGATGAGGGCATGAAACCTGCCGAACGCTTCCCGACTTTTAGGCGGAACAAGCTGCAAAATCTTCGGATCGGTGATGGCGTCCCAGAGATTTTCTCCCTGGGCAATTGCCGTTTCCGTCAGTTTTTGAACGCTTCCGGCTCCCAAGCCGCGAGGCGGAGTGTTCATGATCCGAAGCAATGCCACTTCATCCTGTGGGTGTGAAAGAACCTTGAGATATGAGATAATGTCACGGACTTCCTTCCGGTCGAAAAACGACTGCCCGCCGACGAGCAGATAAGGAATTTTCGCCTGACGCAGTTCCATTTCAAATGCACGGGGTTGTTCATTGGTCCGGAACAAAATCGCAAAATCCCTTGGCACCCGTTTCGTTTCGCAAAGCCGGGTTTTGATCTGTCCAACCACCGTTTTGGCTTCCGTTTCACCGTCCTTGCACTGCAAAATCCGTGGCGGCTCTCCGTTAATGGTTGAACGAAGCTGTTTGTCATGGCGGTGTTTGTTGAAAACAATGATCCGGTTGGCCCAATCAATGATCTGTTGGGTCGAACGGTAATTCGATTCCAGCCGGACAACTTTTGCATCCGGCCAGTCTTTGCGGAAATTGAGAATGTGCGTCACTTCCGCCCCGCGCCAGGCGTAGATGGATTGATCGTCGTCCCCCACGACACAGATGTTCCGGTGCGGCAGAGCGAGTCCGCGGACAATCCGGTACTGACTTCCGTTGGTGTCCTGATATTCGTCAATCAAAAGATGGTCGAATCGTCCGGCCTCTTCCTGCAAAACATCGGGATGATTGCGGAAAAGTTCTTCCGTTTTGAGCAGAAGATCATCAAAATCGACCGCACCGAGTGTTTTGAGCGCTTTTTGATACTGCCGGTACGCAAGAGCCGCAAGGTGGTCTTTGGAGCTCCAAGCTTTTTCCGCCGCCTCTTCCGGTGAGAGTGACGAGTTTTTCCAAGAACTGATCCGCGAAAGCAAATCCCCTGGTTTCATGGCCGCACTGGAAACCTTG
>BNUO01000250.1 GCA_025997415.1 Campylobacterota bacterium | reverse complement strand
GTTTGAGTCCTTCGAGACAGATTTGACGGAGATAATCGTCGGAATTGATTCCGTCCGGCGGAACAAACGTCGGAAAAAAGCGTTTTCCAAGTTCCAGATCAAGATTGGTCCGGTCGGCGATTTCCTGCGTTCTCCGGATCGCCGCTTCCTGATCGGGCATTGCCCGGAGCATTTCCTCGGCACTGCGCAGATAGAACTGATCGGAATCCATTTTCATCCGGTTTTGATCGGTCCGGAACTTGCCCGTATTCAAACAGAGCAAAATATCCTGCATCTGGGCGTCACTTTGATTGACGTAATGAACGTCATTCGTTGCCGCGGTGGGAATTCCCAGTTCATCAGCAATCTGAAGCGTGCCGTTAAAGACAATCCGTTGGATTTCCAGTCCGTTGTCCTGAAGCTCCAGATAATAACGGTCGCCGAAAAGTTCCCGATACCATTGGGCAACCTGTTTCGCTCTGGCAAATCCGTCTGTCTCGCCGTTATTGAGAATCAGCTTGGATAATTCACTCGACGCACAGCCGCTCAAGCAAATTAAACCCTCATGATGCTGTTTGAGGAGTTCCTTGTCGATACGCGGCTTGTAGTAAAACCCTTCCGTGAATGCCAGCGAGGAAAGCCGGAGCAGATTCTTATATCCGGTTTTGTTCATCGCAAGAAGTGTCAGATGAAAATTGGACTCTTTCTGCGTTAGCCCCGTTTTGACATGGCGGCTTCCCGGCGCGATGTACGCTTCAAAACCGACCACCGGTTTGATACCGTAGTCTTTCGCCTTTTGATAGAACTCCAATGCTCCGTAGAGGTTCCCGTGATCGGTCAGGGCAAGCGAGGTCATACCGACCTCTTTGGCTCTTTTGAGCAGGTCGTCGATTTTTCCCGCCCCGTCAAGAAGGGAATAATGACTGTGGCAATGCAGATGCACAAACGGCAATGTTGTTTCCGAAACCATGTATCAAAAATCCTTTTTCCAGTGAGACACATTCAACAGACGCTCTTCATTCTACCACAAAACCCTGTTGCGGGCACCCGGCCCGGTAACTGCGCGGTGAGGAAACAGTTCGACAGGTTTACAACCAGCCGCCCCCGCATTTTTACAGACTCA
>BNUO01000249.1 GCA_025997415.1 Campylobacterota bacterium | reverse complement strand
GGGGGGGGGGGGGGGGGGGGGGGGGGGGGGGGGGGGGGGTGAGAGGGTTGGTAGTGGTATTAAAAGAAAGGGATGTGTGGAGGAACGCACACGAGCGAAAAAAAGGAAATGAGTGAAAAAAACCAAAAAAAAAGAAAGATACATACAGTACGCAAATAGACACATTCACACACACACACAGATACATATCCATTCCAACCCCCCGCATATACAAGACACACACACACACACACACACACACACTCCACACACACACACACACACACACACACACATGCACAAGACACACCCCCCACACACGTGCACAAGACACACCCACACACCCCCTCCACACACACACACACCTCCACGTTCTTGTACCTGTCCGTCAGAAAGAACGACGCTGTGTACAGCAGCTTCTCCACCACAACAAGCGCCATCTCGTTCAGATACTCCGACGTGCGCATTCGCACCAGTTCCTTCAGTTTCGCGAAGAACGAGTCCCCCTTCATACTCTCTGCGTGGTAGTCTATCTCCGCATACAGCGACGCAGGCGGACCCATCCCCATCGCAGCAGCATGCAGCGCGTTGTGCCGGGAGGGGAAGAAATGGTTGCGCAGCTTGAGCAGATACTCGTCGAAGTTGTTCTTCTTGCGCTTCTCTTGCGCAGCAGCAGACCCTGACCGTCCTGTCTTTTTCCCAGCACTCGCTTCACCGCCGCCGCCGCCGCCGCCGCCGCCGCCGCCGCCGTTGTTCATGTCTCCATTGCTGTCAGCTGCATTGTCACCACCGTCGATGTCCTCGTTGTATCCGCCGACACGGGTCCGACCCACCGTGCCTGTGTCTCTCTTCCTCCCGCCGCCGCCGCCGCCGTTGCCCTTCCCTTTCCCTTTCCCTTTCCCGTCCTCCTCCCCTTCTCCTTTTCCTTCTCCCTCCTCCTCATCCTCCTCCTCCGCCCCGTTCCCTGCGTTGGCAGCCTGGTCCTCCTCGGAGCCGAAGATGAAGAGCTCGAGGGCTGCGAAGGCGAGATACGCAACGGGCATTGTCTCCACAGAGAGGGAGGAGAGCAGGAAGAAGGCGAGGCCTGTGGGTGGGAGACGGGGCGGGATGGGGAAGGGGGGAATGGGGGAAG
>BNUO01000248.1 GCA_025997415.1 Campylobacterota bacterium | reverse complement strand
AGCCGGGTGATTACGCTTCCGGCTGCCGTTTTGCATGAAAAACCCCTCCGCCTTGATTATGTGTTTTCCTCTTCGGCTTCCATAACCATTTCGACGGTTCCTTTTTTCGGGTTGAACCGTCCGAAGAAGAAGTCGCTGACGAGATTGTGCCCGAAGAAAGTACGGTTGACCGTTTTGGTAAGGGAACGGTACAAAAGCCAATGGGCATTCCCTCTTTGAAGCCGGAACGCTGCCGCACGGTCGTTTCCGACCTTGTTCAGATTTTCCCCCACAGTGAGTTGACGCCACGAATAAGGAAGTTCGAGCCGTTTTTGATTGAGATCGAAAATCAGGGGAACAAACAACCCCGTTCCGGTCCCGTGCTGACGGAGCCGGAGTCCGTTTGGTTCAGCGGAAAGTTCACCAGGATTTCCCGGAGCCGCTTTCCATTCGGGAAGCGATATCGGGTAAATCCGGACAAGCGGAACATTTTCTTCAGTGAATAAAATCTCCACGGCTTCAGCATCGATTTTGATTTTGAGATTTTCCGCAGCCGGAATCAGGGCTTCGTATTCAATTCGGTATTTCCGGAAATCGTTATCAATTCCGTTTTCCGGGCGGTCATCCAATAAAACAGTATCGGCCGTGAGGAGAAGTTTGTCCTTGTGGACGAGAAGAAAATGCCTCTGCAAACGTATGTTTTCCGTAAGAGGAAGATCAAGTTCGAGGTAATCGGCATCATCATCGGAAGCATCGCACGTGACGTTCCATTTTTCGATAGGAGTGAGCGTTTTCCCATCAATCCGGACGGCGGCATTCCACAAACCGCTCCAAAACGTTTTACCGGCGATGTTCAATTCCGTGCGTACCGATTGATCGGTCCAGCCGCCTGACGGCGGTTCCAGTATATTATTTTCCGGAGTGCCGAAATCTTTGATTTTATCGAAAGCAATGGCAAGTGACGGGTGTTTGTGTGCCCAGCCGGTACGCAAGACTGTCATTTGCGCCCATTCGGAAAAATAAGCCGGGACAGGGAGTTCTTTTCCGGCATTTTCACGCTCCACACGGGAAAGGAATCTCGGATAAACAACTCCGGCAACGGTTTTATCGGCGTTGTCCCTGTCCAGTGAAAGAGCC
>BNUO01000247.1 GCA_025997415.1 Campylobacterota bacterium | reverse complement strand
TTAACACAATTTGTTCCCGCGCAGAGTATATTTTCACCACCATTCAGTTCCGACTTCTTCGGCGACTTTCGGTTCGGCGGGAACGTCGCGGTGAGAGATGTAAATGTCGATGAAATCGTTGAATCTTTGGGTGAATGCACGAACAATGGCAGGGTTGAATTTGCGGCCTGCGTCCTGTTCGATCATGATTTTCACGACATCGGGAGCAACTGCTTTCTTGTAAACCCTTTGTGAGGTCAAAGCATCAAAAACATCCGTCACGGTGACAATTTGCGCTGAAAGCGGAATTTCCAGCCCGGCAAGACCATCGGGATAGCCCTGACCGTCGAAGCGTTCGTGATGATGTCTTGCAATGTCAATGGACATGGCGAGGAAACTGCTGTAACCGCTTTGCTGCATGGCAAGCTGAAGAGCATCCGCGCCGATGACGCTGTGCCGCTTCATGACCTCAAATTCCGCCGCTGTCAACGGTCCCTGTTTGAGAAGTATATCATCGGGAATGGCGACCTTTCCAAGATCGTGAAGCGGACTGGCATTGTAAAGATCGACCCCCTTGGTGTGGTCGAACGTTCGTTCGTGAATATACGCTTTGATTTTATACCGTTTCCGGAGTTCGTAAGCAAGTTCCATGGCATTGTCTTTTGCGTTATCACCGGAATAGGTCATCACGCAAATCATCCACGGACCGTTTTCTTCATTAATGGTATACTCTTTCCGGAGATCAGCCTCGATTTTTTCCCCGCTTTTGAAAAAACCGGAAACCAGTTTGATCGGATTTGCCGCATCGGCAGCCGTTCCGCAAAGAAAAACAATCCCGCAAATAATAATGCACAGTAATCCTTTATTTTTCATCATTTCACTCGGTATCAATTTAACACAATTCACAAAAAGAGTTTTTATCCGGCGGCCTGACAAACCGTATTTCTTTTATCGGATACTCCGACTTTGCGAATCAGATAAAATATTATGTTTGTTCCAATTTTCTTGTTTTTCGAGTCCGGAGAAAGTTCGGTACAGAACAATGTCCGGTTTATACCGCAGCCGGTAAGGCATTGTGCTTCGCATTCAACGTAACCGCCTTCCGTTGGTCGGCTTGCGTCATTCAAAATTAACAATTTGTTCCCA
>BNUO01000246.1 GCA_025997415.1 Campylobacterota bacterium | reverse complement strand
CCTGTCGGCAGACAGGTGCTACAGGCAGGCCGCTTGTCTTTTCGTTCCCTTCTTATCGCGAATCACCAGCGGCATCAGAAACGGCTGCTACACTCTTTTCAAATACAATATCGTTGAAACATCGTAAAAACCGCCGGTCTAACAGCAATAACCTGATTTTCAAGCCAACCGAACGGCACTGCTTTCGCAACGGGAATAAGTGCAACAGTATATCGTTGTCCGGCGAGGGCGATATTGATGTGTTGCTGGAGTTTTGGGCAGGAAGGCAGGAGTTTAATGAGGTTGTCGGCGACGGTTTTATCGGCGGGGCTGTCGGCAAAGGCAAAGTTGTTCTTGACTTTTTGTGTCGATTGTCGATAATCTTTCAAAGGAACGCCGCAGATGCGAACTGGTGCGATATTTTTTTCTCAAAAGGCGATTGAATGGCAAAAATGAATATTTCGCCGGATAATGCGGCGAATTATAATGTCTCTCTAGCTAATCGACAATCGCGCTTTGTATACAAAAAGTGATTGCGGATGTTGACCGAGATAGTCCCAAGTTCCCTGCCAACGTTGAAGGAATGGAACGAAAAGATCGTTATTTTCCCATTTTAGGAGGAAAAAGCTAGCAATTTACTGGTGTTCGATTACAATGTACTATTATTTTACCAGATGGTAAAATGACGAAAATTCTCAATAATTCAATTTATTCCGGTGTGTTATGACAACGATCCGCTCTATTCTCAAAGACATTTGTAAAGCCAAAACATCGGAGCGGGATAAGGGAACCCGGTTTGAGGAATTGATACGGCAGTATCTGTTGAAAGAGCCGGAGTACGCCCAGCAGTATCGTCAGGTTTGGCTTTGGAAAGATTACCCGTACCGGAACAATCGCCCCGATACCGGTATTGACCTCGTTGCCACCACGCACGACGACCAATATGTCGCTGTTCAATGCAAATGCTACGAAAAAGAACACCGCATCCAAAAAGGAGATATTGACTCTTTTCTTAGCGCATCAAGTAAAAAAGAATTTGTCCGCAGAATTATTGTTGCAACGGCGGACTTGAGTAGCAATGCCGCCGACGCGATAAAAGACCAAAACCCGCCGGTTCACGTTATTGGGCTTGCCGATTTGGAAAACAGCC
>BNUO01000245.1 GCA_025997415.1 Campylobacterota bacterium | reverse complement strand
GATTTGAACAACGGATAAAGGATGAGATATGAAAGAGACTAGTCTGTTAGTCAAGGACATTATGGTTTAAGGTTTGCAATGACGCAGACCTGCGTTCCAACCAACGATTCGGGCGTGTAGTGTTCGCGAATGCCCGAAACAATCTGGCGCGGCGCGGCTTCGCCTAGATCGACTTGCAAAACGAGCAGTTTCTGGCTCTTTTCAACCGCTTTTGCTTCGACGATCGTGCCGATTCGTATGTCGCATTTCGCAAAGTCGTCGATCGAGATCGTCTCTTTGGACGACTCATCTTTGCTCGCAGGCGCGGTTTCAACGCTGCTATGCGGCGCTTCGGCTAAGAGCGGCGCTTCAATGCGCGCAAAGAGCGGCGGACATTTGGTCAGCGAAAAACTGGCGATCCAGCCGCTCTGATCGATCAGCATTTTGCGCGTTTCGGGTGTGATCGCCACGCCAAGCGCCGCGCCGATCTCGCCGCACTTTTTGGGCATAATCGGCGCAAGCAGCAGAGCGCCTTTTACCAGCAGATTGCCCACAAAAACCAGCAGTTCGGCAACCTGATCGCCCTTGTTGTCTTTCATCTTTTCCCAAGGCTTGAAGTCGTTGATCGCTTTGTTGCCGATGGCAAATAGCCGCCAAATCTCCTCAAGATAGCGGTGAAGCTGCACCGTCTCAAACAGCGGCAAAAGCGTGGCAATGACGCCGCCCACCTGCTCTTTTTCCACGCCAAAATGGGGCAGATTGACCGCTTTGATCTGCAAATTAAAGTACTTTTCAGCCATACCCAAAAGGCGATTTAGCAGGTTGCCCAGATCGTTTGCCAGATCGCTGTTGATACGGTCGATCATCGATCGCTGCGCAAAATCGCCGTCTTGACCAAAAGGCACATCGCGCAGCATAAAATATGCAAACGGCTCAAGCCCGTAAGCGTCGGCAACTTCGCGCGGGTTGATCACATTGCCCTTGCTTTTGCTCATCTTCGCTCCATCGCGCGTCCACCAACCGTGCGCCGCGATCCGCTTTGGCAGCTCTAAGCCAAGACTCATCAAAAACGCAGGCCAATAGACGGCGTGAAAACGCAAAATGTCCTTGCCGATGACATGAAAATTAGCAGACCAAAAGCGGATATTTTT
>BNUO01000244.1 GCA_025997415.1 Campylobacterota bacterium | reverse complement strand
CTTGGATAGGCACGGGAGAGGTCGTCTAATAGCAGATCGGCTAGATCGGAGGCGATACTATTTAACGCGCGATCTTCTACCGAAATGCCTAATATTTTTGCAGAGGCGATCAGTTTTTCTTTGCCGTCGATCGGCATATTTAACCTACCCTCCCCCACTGCCTTTAATGCGAGCATTGTTTCACGCCCCCGCGCCCCATGCGCCGAAACTCCCGCCGCGATCATTCGCAAAAGATTTCGCGCAACGATGAGATCAACATCTGCGCCGCAAACTCCGCGCGGTGATTTTGCGGTAATTTTGCATGGTCCCATAATGCAGATTTTGCAGCACGATCCGCCGATCCCAAATGTACATTGCGGGTGTTGCTGATCGAACCTATCAAATAGCGTTTCGATCTGATTGTCCGCGAAGAAATGCAACATCTCTCTTGTCGCAGGATCGGGCGTCTCCTCTCGCACTTTTGCGGCGTTTGGAAAACTCTTTTTATATGCTGCTACGGCTTCGATATAGTCGTTAATATGATCGTGATCATGGTGGTGATTTTCGCCCATTTTCATCATCTCCTTTGCCAGATATTGCGGATAAATCTCGCAGCGTAATCCAAGATCGCGCCGAGTATTCCTAGCCTCGCTTGAACGCTGTCTTGCTAAACGCTATATCCATATCCCATTATACCCCACACTCTGGCAACTTCACATAACATAACAAATACTCTGCACTTCGTTCAGAATGACGCGGCTGCCTACCACCCATCTGCTACAGTGCCGTTCATAATGCCGCTGACGTGCTTTCTGACTTGATTTGCACTACCGCTTGCCAAGTTGTCGCGTATGCGGTTCGTCTTATCTCCTGCGGCAAACTTGGTAGTAAATGTTCCGCCGTCGTTGACATACACCCCGCCGCCTCCGCTGGCATGGCTGGTGTTATTGTTGTAGATCGTCCCGCCATACATAGTGAAAGTGCCGTAGCTGACATGCACTCCGCCGCCGCCGGCGTAGCTGGCACTATTACCACTGATCGCTCCGCCGAGCATCACAAACGATGCCGTGCTATCACTCACATGCACCAGCGAGACGAGGTTGCCGCTGTGCCCTTTAAGCGTAGCGTCGCGTAGTATTAGCTTGCTGCCTGAAG
>BNUO01000243.1 GCA_025997415.1 Campylobacterota bacterium | reverse complement strand
TTCCGTTGGGGAGAGGTTTTCCTAATGAATCAAACATATACAGCATTCGACGACGCAAATCGCGTCATCAACCACCGAACCGGTCACCAGAATCAGCCCGAACATGGTGAGCGTGTTGATACTCATATCGAAAATGTAAAGAAACAAAAACGTTCCGATAAGCGAAACCGGAATCGCGACCACTGGAATGATCGTCGTCCGCCAGTCCTGCAAAAAGATGTAGGTGATGAGCACGACGAGAAAGAAGGTCAGACCGAGCGTTATAACGATTTCCTCCATCGTGGCCCGGACAAATCGGGTTGAATCGTAGGGAGTGGTCCACTCCATTCCTTCGGGAAAGTTTTTCGCCAGTCCTTCGATTGTTTTGACGGTGTTATTGTAAACATCAAGGGCATTGGCGTTATTTAATTTGAAAACAGCCATCACCACTGCAGGTCCCCCGTTGAGCATCGGGCGTCCGTCATAAGTTTCAGCTCCCAGTTCCACACGTCCGATATCGGAAATCCGGACCAGTCTCCCACCTTCTTCGGAACGGACGATGATGTTTTCAAATTCCGAAACACTCTTGAGCCGTCCGAGTGTTTCCAGTTTGAACTGCATCAACTGACTGGAACCTTCGGTGCCGACAGAACCGGTGGCCGCCTGGAGGTTCTGTCCCCGTACCGCCGCCTGAATTTCCTGCGGACCGATTCCGTAATACCGCATTTTGACCGGATCAAGCCAGATTCGCATACTGTATTTCATTTCGCCGAAAATGACAGCCTGACCGACTCCCTTAATTCTCGCCACATCATCCTTGATGTTCATGCTGACGTAGTTGCTCAAAAAGAGCTGCGTATGTTCCGGGTTTTTACTGGAAAAACCGACAACCGCAAGCATGTCGGATGACCGCTTGTACACGGTCAGTCCGTTGGCCACCACTTCCGTCGGCAGATTGCGTTCGGCCCGTTTGACGGCGTTATTGACATTGACCATGGCGATATCCGGATCAATTTCCGGACTGAAAGTCAGTGTCAGCGAATAACCGCCGCTGTTGTCGGATGTGGAGGAGAAGTAGATCAAACCTTCAATACCGTTGATTTCGGCCTCAAGCGGTGCGGCCACGGTATCAGCGATCACCTGCGAGCTTGCACCCGGGTAGGCGGT
>BNUO01000242.1 GCA_025997415.1 Campylobacterota bacterium | reverse complement strand
AGCGCTTTAATAATCTCCTGTGATTCGTTCCACAAAACTCCGAGAACCGAGTCGTTTTCGTCGCGTTCTTTATTTAGTGGACTTGCTGGAGCTTTGCCTGTTATGTCGTGCAACTGCTTTTTTGTAATGAGAGTTTTTGCTATATAAAACGGCTTGGTTAGCGTTACCTTATGGCTTGGTTTTTCATTATCCTAGCACGGCGACTTGATCTGGCCCAAAGCGATCGCTTTTGCAGCAGCAGGATCTTCGTAGCAGCCCATTTGAAATGTACCTGCGGGAATCAGCACAAACTCCATTCCGACAGAGTTTGTTATGGTTGGCAAACTCTGCACTTCAACCAGCGGTTTTACATACTCTGCCTCCCATGCTGCCTCTTCCTCCGCCTGTTTGCGTTCTGCCTCTGCTTTTTCCATTGCTTGTTTGCGTTCAGCATCCGCCCGTGCCGCTTCTTGCTGCGCTTGTACTTGTGGCGAAACACATACAGCGGGCAGTTTGCTATTTGCTAGTAACCATCTTTTTTCCGTCCGCTTTAGCTGCATTTGCGCTTTTGCACAGCTAATTTGCGTACCGTTTGCGATCAGCGGCAGAGCGTATCCGCCAACATTGAGCGAACGCCAAATGCCGTTTGTATTCACATCTGTTTTTGCCGTAATGGTGTAATCGAAAAATACGATATAACCGCCTTTTTCTTCCTCCATTCGATCGGTGATTTGCGCTTTGATCTTGAAATCAGCCGCCCGCTCTCTTAGATTCTCCGCATAGATTTGCCCTAGCAGATCTTCGATCACGCTTTCGTGTGGCTTGTCAGCGCAACCGCCAAAAGCGATCGCCGCGATCAACGCCAGCGCAAATGCGATGAGTTTTCTTGCTCTCATTCCGTTATCCTTTGCCTATGCTGTGGATTAAAAAACGCGAAATACTACCACCCCATCATTTAAGCTGCCTGAACAATGCGCACGCGAAAGGGCAACGCTACATATCTTCTAGCTCCACGCCTTTGGTCTCTTTGATCGCTTTGAAGACAAAAAATATGCTCAAAAATGCAAAAAATGCATATAGTCCATACGCGCCTCCAAGTCCCGCGCTCTGTGTGAGCGATGGAAAGGTAACGCTAACGGCAAAGTTGGCAAACCATTGTGTCAATCCTGCAACGGCAAGAGCCGCGCCGC
>BNUO01000241.1 GCA_025997415.1 Campylobacterota bacterium | reverse complement strand
TGCGGCGCTAAATGAGGCGCTTCGCAGCGTTGGAAATCCGCGATCAGCGCAAGAAAAACCGACGAAAATTGATGAGATTCTTCACTTCGTTCAGAATGACAAGGCGAGTGTTCAGAATGACAAGCAACCTGTCGTGTTGAGCGTTGCGACGAAACGGCTAGATTCTTCAGTCGCTGCGCTCCCTCAGAATGACAAACAACCTGTCATACTGAGCGAAGCGAAGTATCTAGATTCTTCAGTCGCTACGCTTCCTCAGAATGACAAGGTGGGTATACATAATGACAAGGTGAGCGTTCAGAATGACAAAGCAGTAGAGCCAATCAAAACAGAAACGCCGAAGATCATAAACGAGGCGAAACCAACGCCGATCGCACAGAATGACAAGCAACCTGTCATGTTGAGGAGTGAAGCGACGAAACGGCTAGATTCTTCAGTCGCTACGCTCCCTCAGAATGACAAAGCTGGTGAGATTCTTCGCTCTGCTCAGAATGACAAGAGTGTAAAAACGCCCGATCTAGAAATTGCAGAAACTCCAAAACCAACGCCGATCGCACACGAAAAACCGACGAAAATTGATGAGATTCTTCGCTTCGCTCAGAATGACAAAGTAGCCGTTCAGAATGAGAAGGCGATCATTCAGAATGACAAGGCGGGTGAAGAGTTGCAAAAACCGGTTGTGCCGCAGACGCTAAAAGCGGTACTTGAGGCGATTAAAACACCCGATCGTGAAACGATTGCAACTCTAAAAAAACCGAGCGATGAGCCAAAAGCGCGAGAGAAAACGGCTGTGAAAGATGGCGGGATTTTGAGCGATGCAAAGAATGAAAAAGCAGCTGTTCAGAATGACAAACAACCTGTCGTGTCTAGTGAAGCGAAACGGCTAGATTCTTCAGTCGCTTCGCTCCCTCAGAATGACAAACAACCTGTCATGTTGAGCGCAGCGAAACATCTAGATTCTTCAGTCGCTACGCTCCCTCAGAATGACAAGGCGATCGCGCATAATGACAAGGTGAGCGTTCAGAACGACAAAACGATCGTCCAGAATGACAAAACGGCTGACGATCCCGCAACAAACGAAAATAGCGTGATCAGAGCCGATGCGTTTGGCAACGAAAAGGTGATCGCAAAGTTTCTGACGGCGAGGGCGTCGGTTAATCACTTTGCGGCGCG
>BNUO01000240.1 GCA_025997415.1 Campylobacterota bacterium | reverse complement strand
GCCGCTGATCGAGACGATCTCGTAACCCGCTTTTTCGAGCGCGTCGATCGCTCCGATGTGCGCATATCCGCGTGCGCCGCCGCTTCCTAAAACCAGCGAAACTTTATTCATCGTCTATTTATCCCTCCGAAATATGATTGTTTCACGAGAAACAGCTATTTATTCGCCAGTTTTTCCAGCGTCTTAAAAAATCGTTCCAGTTTCGGCGGGGTTTCCCTCAAGATCACGCGAAGCTGCGGCGTACTCACAGTCGGCGGACGGATCGCGCCAACCAAAAATCCCTCCTTCATCAGCCGCTTTTGCGCACTCATCACCTTCCTATTGCTCTCAAACTCAATCGGCAAAATCAGCGATTCTGTCTGATAGCCGTGCTTCGCCGCGATCGCGATCGCCTTCTCAACCTGCTTGCGAAAACGAAACGAAAATGTATGAACATGCTGCGCCGCCTCGTGCGCGTAAGCGATGTCAAAAAGGCTCGGCGCGGTCGAATAGATAATCGGTTTTGCGCGATTGACGAGAAATTCGATGATCGATCGGTTCGCCAAAATATACGCTCCGTAGCTGCCGTACGCCTTGCCGAGCGTGCCGAGTTTGACGACATTGACGGTATCGAGGCTGTAGTAGTCAAACACGCCGTCAAGCGAGTGCCCGATCACGCCGCAGGAGTGCGCTTCGTCGATGATGATCACCGCGCCCGCTTCCTTCGCCTCGATCAGCACATCTTGCGCGACCATATCGCCGCTCATCGAGTAGATTCCCTCCACCGCGACAAATGTGCGGTTTGCGTGCGTTTTCAACTGTCGGCGCAGATCGTCCGCATTGTTGTGCTCAAAAAACCGCACTTCGCCCTGCGTGGTTTTCGCCGCCAAAATGCCGCTGGCGTGGTATTCGCTGTCGATGAGCAGCAGATCGCCCCTGCGCGGCAACGCCTCAAAGAGCGCGAGATTGCCCAAAAACCCGCTTCCGATCACGATCGCGGCGCCAAAACCGTTCTTTCTTGCGAGAAATCGCTCAAAATCGCGGTGAATTTCGTGATAGCCGTTGACAAGCTGCGAGGCTTTTGGTGCATACGAAGGGCTGCCCGCGAGGCGCAAAATGGCGGCGTTAAACAGCTTGCGATCGTGTGCGAGGCGGAGGTAGTCGTTTGAAGCTAGATCGATGAGGTGGGGGGGG
>BNUO01000239.1 GCA_025997415.1 Campylobacterota bacterium | reverse complement strand
AGTATATTTCACATGAATCGGCTGCGAACACCATCTACAATACACTATTTAACGCGCTAAAACCGCGCCGACTCAAAATAACGGCGGACTTTACGCCGCGAGGAAATGTACATACGGTAATCACGATTGATAGCGAAAAACAGAGGTTAAAAGAGGGCTTCCTCCCAGATGACTGCGGCGCTCGGCTTTGCTAAGCGGGATGCTCAGTTCCCTGCCTGACCCATTACCTAGCAAAACCGTCGCACAGGTCTAAGAAGAAGCTTGCGCGAATTATAACACGCGAAGCTAAGAGCGACGGCTCTGATACTCGTTGATCGCGTTAGTTGTCAGCTCAAAACCAAGCGCAATCAGCTCCTCCGCCTTATGAAAATCGTAAGTTCGGCAGCTATCGATCGGCACATCGACCAAAATATCGGGCGTATAACCGGCGATCTTGTAGAGCGTCATCGCTTCTTGCATAATTTCTATTACCCGCTGCAACACATCGAGCTGTGTGATACTCTCCTTCTCGCTGGAGCTGATTCCGATCTTGCTTAACCACTGCTCGATCGTCTCTTTGAAAGCGCTTTTTTGCGCCACGAGTGGCTTTTGTGGCTGGAGCGGCGAGGAGTAACTTGCGCTGAGATTGACCGCGACAATTAGATCTGTGCGATCGCTCATTGTCGGCGCGATCGGCAGCGGATTGAGCACCGCACCATCGACCAAAATCCGTCCGTTTCGGTGAAGCGGCGTAAAAATCGTCGGAATTGCAATGCTTGCCCTGATCGCACTTTGCAAGTCGCCCTCCTGAAACCATACCTCTTTTTTCTTGTCCAGATCGGTTGCAACGGCGGTGTAGCGGATTGGCAGCTCTTCGATCAAACGATCGCCAAAAAACGGCTCCATCTTCTCAAAAACTCGCTCGCCCTTGATCGCGCCGCCTGTGGAAAGCAGCGAGAGATCGATCATTCGCAAAAGCGTAAGTGGCTCAAGCGTCAGCGCCCACTCACGAAACGGCTCCAGATTGCCCGCGGCGTAGATACCGCCGACGAGTGCGCCAATCGAACAGCCGCTGATCGAGACGATCTCGTAACCCGCTTTTTCGAGCGCGTCGATCGCTCCGATGTGCGCATATCCGCGTGCGCCGCCGCTTCCTAAAACCAGCGAAACTTTATTCATCGTCTATTTATCCCTC
>BNUO01000238.1 GCA_025997415.1 Campylobacterota bacterium | reverse complement strand
TATATATATATATATATATATATATATATATATATATATATATATATATATATATATATATATATATATATATATATATATATATATATATATATATATATATATATATATATAAATATAGATCGAGAACCTGCTTGTACTAATTCAACATCTAAATAAATCTTATTCTTATGATTAAGAACCTAAATATAAATCTGAATCTGAGTCTTCTGATTAAGAATCTGTCTTTGAGTTTTGCTCGGATGCTGCTTGCTTTCTTAAAGTTATAATTGGATTTGCCATAGCATTAACCGCAGGACTTATTACCATTCCAAACACTATGATTGCGGTCATTACTTTTTTTGCTATCTTTTCTAGTCTCGTTTTTAGCATTATCGTTAACAACTCTCCCATCTTACTTTTCCTTTTTATGGTTTCCATTATTCGACTACTCCTCTTGGTAAATTAATTACCACTTTATTTTTGTTTTTTGTTTTTTGCCTACTTGTATGTCAAACCTTCTATGTACACCCCCCCTTTTTTTTAATTCTCTATTACCAATACTTCACACTCTCTTTTTTGTTGTAACCACTGTTGTTACCTCTCTTTTGTATCTAGCTATTTCTCTTTTCTTTTTCTTACCTTCTTTCTTCCTTCTCTCCTTCTATACACCCCCTGTTTCTAGGCTCTCTGTTAATCTATACTTCACACCCTATTTTATTGTAACTTCTCTTTTGTCTCTAACTATGTCCTTTTTTTTTCTCTTATCTTTACTCCCATTAATACTAAACCCATTCCACCCGACCCGCTTGCTTTCTTTTTCTGTTTCATAGTACTTCTATTGTACTTTTATATATTAGTTATGCAAGAGACTTTAATATTATATCAACAACCAAAGCAATCAATTAAAAGAGCTTATAAACCGCCCGAGAAGATCTTAAAGAGATGCTGCAAAAAGAGCGGAATCGTAAAGGACATTTTGGCGGGTAAAGTAGCTAGGAGTCCATAGTAATAATAAGTGAAGCAATCAAGAAACGAGAAGGTATAGAGAAAAAAATCAAAGAGAGTATGTATATTTTTTTTTTCTCGAAGGAAACAGCATACGCGATTTCTGAATGTGTGTGAGGTGGAGACATGTGCTCTTTCTATCTATATATATATATATATATATATATATATATATATATATATATATATATA
>BNUO01000237.1 GCA_025997415.1 Campylobacterota bacterium | reverse complement strand
CCGCGTCCAAAGAATACGTCCGTCTTGTGCCGTGGAAGGGGCAAATTCCGTCAGATTGGCAAACGAGAGCCGTTTGATATTTTGGCCGTTCCGGTCCATACGGTGTAAAACCGACGCCTGCGGTTCCCAGCAAAGAAACCTTTGACGGCAGCGAGTCGAAATGAATGCCAGATCACCATCGGGTAAAGGGCAAGGCCAAAGATCATGAAACGGTCCATCGGTTAATTGCCGCAAACCGGAACCGTCGGGATTCATCTCCATGATATGCCAAAAATCACCGAATGACGGACGGTTTGTGAAATAAATTTTCTTCACGTCAAAATCAACGACGGGATGCCGCGACATGCCGGTTGTTTTGAACAGTTCGGTCAACACCGCTTTCTCCGGCACAAAACGTCCGTCTTCTTTGGGAACTTCCAGCGTGTAGATTCCTCCGCCTTCATGCCAAGCGGAATCGTAAGAATCACTGTAATTATGCGACGGATGAAGCGGATGCCGTTTTTCAAACAAAACCGTTTCAATTTCCCGCATATCGGGGTCGGCAAAGAAAAATTCCCGTTTGACCTTCCGGATTTCATAGAAAAGTTCCCGTTCCGAAGGACCGCCGGGCACAATATCTTTGATTTTCTTCTGAAATTCCTCCCATTTTGTGCGGGCCAGATATATCTGTCTTGAGTATTCTTTTCCTTCCATATCAACGGCGAGGTCGATCATCGCTTTGAACATACCGAGTGCGCGTCCGGCGGGATCATACCGGAAAAGCTGCAATTGTCCTTTAATTTCCTGCTCCGGAATTTCAAAAGTCAGGAAACGTTCCGGTCCAAGTTCACCATGTTCGGCATTCAAAAGCAGTTCCCGTTTTTCCTGCGGTGCAAGCAAAATATTTTCCTGAGTCAAGCCGGCAACACTGCACGGCGACAGACCGTGGTTGACCAGCCGCACGGGAAACACTCCTTGATTTTCCGGTTGAAATCCAAGCGGCGTTATGGAAATTCCGGAAGGCTGGAAACAAACCTGATGCCCATTGTTGGGCGTGTAACGTCCGCCGATGCCGGTGCGTATGGCAACACCGTTTTCATCAATTCCCGGCAAAAGCTGTTTGGGGACGGCAAATTCAAAATGATACCGGGTTCCGGCGGCCGAAGTTTCTGTCTGTCCGGCACCTTCCAGAACAATATCTTG
>BNUO01000236.1 GCA_025997415.1 Campylobacterota bacterium | reverse complement strand
TCGCCGTTTTCATCGATCATTCTTGACTGCCAATTATCCATCCAAGCGCCGCCTCGTTTCTCCTCGCGCTCGTATAGATCGGCGTAAAATCTTGCAAAAACCGCGCCATCTTTTGTGAGTTCAAAAACGCGAACGCTTTCGTCCCATTTTGGAGCTTGTATTTCGGTAAAAACCACGCCAAAAAGCCGCTGTAAAAACTCAAATAGTCCATTCATCACGCTTTTTGCTTCAAAATATGGTTTATACAACTCGTCGTCAAGATCAAAACGGCTCTTTTCTAATTTCTTGCTCCAATACGCTGTATCAAAACTCTCAAGTGCTCTTTTCTCGCCATTTTCGCGGGCAAAATCGGCTAATTGTACCAACTCTTTTTGCGCCTGAGTTTTGCATTTGTTAATCAGCTCTAAAACAAACTCTTCCGCCTCTTTTGCGCTCGCTGCCATTTTGGTTTTGATCGAATACTCTGCGTAGTTTTCGTAGCCCAAAAGTTTCGCTTTTTCGTTCTTGATCGCAAGCATTTCTTCGATGATCGCGCCATTTTCGGGCGATCTGGTCGTATAAGCGCGGTAAAACTCCTCGCGGATCGCGGCATTGGGGCAGTAGGTCATCACCGTGTGGTAGCTGTGCGGCAGCAGGGTGAAACGCCAACGATTCTCACCGATCGCGAAAGCGGCAAGATCGCTTGGAGGAATGCCCTCTGTGTCGCGCGGATCGTCGATCTCGCGTGAAAAAGCCTTTGTCGCGTCGAGTAGATTTTGCCCAAAGCTGTTGCCAAGCTCGCTGATTCGTACATTGATCGCCTTGATACGATCCTTGATCGCTTCGTTTTTGCCCGCGCCCTCCATCTCAAACTCCAGAATCGAATCGTCCAACGCCTTTCGCTGCGCGCCTGTGAGATCCGCGCCTGCAAGCCGCTTATAAACCGCGTAGATCCGCTCATCTTGGCTAAGCTGCGTCTCGTACTCGCTAATGAGCGGCAGGAGTTCATCGTATGCCTTGCGCGTCTCATCGCTGTTTTTGGTCTGCTGGACGATCGCAACGGGCGTGAAAAACCGCGTCGTGCGCTCGTCAAGTCGGTTTAACGCCCGCACAAAGCTCTGATAAGTCGGCTCTTTTTGCGCCAAAAGCTCCTCAACCTGCCGCCTGTTGTCGTCCAAAAGCGCAACAAGTTCGGTAGGTTTTTGCGCGAG
>BNUO01000235.1 GCA_025997415.1 Campylobacterota bacterium | reverse complement strand
GGCAGCAAAGATATGGCTGGTATGTGGGCGCACCTATGTATGCCGCCGCGGCGTTTGTGGCATATTCGCGCGTGAGGGTGAAACGGCACACTTGGTTTGATGTATCGACAGGCGCGGCGATAGGGATCGGTTTTAACTATCTTTTTACCACAAAATACAATAGCGACACTACTTCGGTTTTTATCGTGCCTACGGACGGCGGCGCGTATGTGGGTTTTAAGATGAAGTTCTAAAAGATTTTAGCGGCGTTAAATGACAAACAGTATTGTGATTGTCGGTTTTGTCGCGTCGGCACGGCAGGCGCGGGCTTTTACCGCACGGTCTTCGATCGTGTCGTAATTAAAGGTTGGTCGTTGTTGTGAACTTAACCTACAATACTGAAACTTTAGATTTCCTGCTCGCCCGCCGAGCGGTCTAGGTACTAGACACGACGGACTCAACGCCGCCGCGCGATTCACAAGCCTCAAAGAGCAAATGTGTCATCATCGCCTACGCAGTCATTGTCAGCTTGACAATCTATGCGGTACAATTCTCACCATATTTCCACACACGGAGGGTCGTAATGTTTGGGGTTGCTAGAAGAGGGGTTGCCACAGTTATGCTTATGGTATGTTTATCTCCAATGGCTTTTATTGATAATGATTATAATTTCAACAAAGCGTATTGTGAGAAGGTTTCGCTACTCCCACAAAAATATGGTGAAAGTACGCAAGAGAATGCTTTCTTGAAATGTATGTGCGACAAGGGTCATAAACAACAATGTAATGAGCTTGCAAAGAATAAACAACAGGAACAAGCTAAGTAGTAGATTGTGATGAGTTACCCCGCTCAACCAAACTGGCTTCCGGGTATAACTCCACCTAGACGGCTTACTTACTATTTGATTGATTGTAAGCTTTGCAAGCATCTTTATTTCCAAGTTTGCACGCTCTATTAAAGTACTGCGATGCCGCCTTTGTGTCTTTCTTGTTTCCACCGTGTCCATTTTTATATATCGTGCCAAGCTCAAAGCAAGCATCTGGAGAAAGTATATCTCCGCGAGAACAAAAATCCTTTTTTATGAATATTTCAATATCAACTGTGTTACAACTATCTTTATCGCCTTTATCGCAAGCTTTTTTGTAGTAATCAAGCGATTTATATACATCGTTTTTAATGCCACATCCATCTGCATCACGAGTATAGAGATAACCAAGATT
>BNUO01000234.1 GCA_025997415.1 Campylobacterota bacterium | reverse complement strand
GCCGCTGGTTATGCCGCCAGCAGTCTTAGATGTTTCGCGGCTGATCACGCTTTTGCAAGAGAGCGGATCGCAGGCTGTGATCGCGGGCGTTCCAAACGAAGCAGTGCTGCTGATCAACGATATTTGGACGGCGATCTACGGCGTAAAAGCGGTTTTGAGCCTAGACGAACTTTCAGACGCGCAGCCGATCGTCAAAAGCCGTTTTAGCGCAACGATCGCCAACGCAAATGCGCGAGTGCGGTTTGCCAGACGGCTGCAAGCGGCGATCGGCGATGGCAGTTTTGGCACGATCAAGAGCGATCATTTCGGCACGATCGCAGTCGATCGCGAACGATGTACGCTCTGCGCCGGCTGCGCCCAAAACTGCGTAACGGGCGCTTTGACCGCCGAGAGCGTCGAAGGGATTTTGCGGGCAAACGACTCCTTATGCACGATGTGCGGCGAGTGCGCGGCGATCTGCCCCGAAAAGGCGATCACGCTTAACGCAGACGGCGTTCATCTTGACGCGATCTGGTTTAGAGAGCGCGAAGCCGCCGTCGATCAGCCGTTTTGCTGCGTTGAGTGCGGAAAACCGTTTGCGGGAAAGCGAGCGATCGCAAAGGTGATCGCAGCAATGACACCGCTTTTTGGCGGCGATATGAACAAAATTCGCACGCTAAGCTGCTGCGCCGATTGCAAACCAAAAGTGATGCTCGGCAACCTACTAAAGGAGATAAAAAATGGACGACTTTAACGAAGCGCGATCGGTTCTATACGGCGCGTTGAGCCTACTGTTTATGTACAAAGCCGCCGGCAAAAAGCCGCAGGATACGATCAAACTCTTGGGCGCGATCGAGGATAGCGATTTTGACGGCGCGGCAACCGCAAGCGCAAAAACGCTGCAAAAGGCGTTGGAGCAGACGGACGGTTTTGACAAACTTGAGGAGGAGTTTGACACGCTATTTATGCTCCCCTTTGGCGATGCTGTGCCAATGAGCGCGTCGGTCTATTACGACGATCTGGAGGCGGGAAAACCGCTTTTGGCGGTCAAAGAGGTGCTAAACCTCGCCGCGCTCAGGCGCGATGATGACAACTTCGGCGACAACGAGGACAACTTCGGCTTTGTGTTTGCGCTTTTTCTTTGGCAAGCGAGGCGTAAAACTCCGCTTCAAAAATAAGAAATCGTTCCAGTAGCACGGCGGCAGATGTGTAGAGCTTTGC
>BNUO01000233.1 GCA_025997415.1 Campylobacterota bacterium | reverse complement strand
GGTTATTGTATTTGCCTTTAAGCTCTGAGAAGAATCCTTCCATACAACCCGCGTTGTTGAAGCGATCTTCTCATTTGTCATAACGCGCAACGCATCACAACCTGTTGTTGAAGCGATCTCTCTGCTTGTCATAAAGTGGAACGAATCCTTTATGCCGTTATCGATCGCTACCATTGCTCGTTTGAGGTCTTTGTCTGCTATGCTCTTATGAGCCGATAGCAATACGCTCTGTTTATATACACTTTTGTACTCCTCAAACCGTTTGATGAACCAAGCCATCTGCCACTCAAAGTCAAATGGCCACAATGAATCAACTATCTTCTTTAGCTCCTCTCCTACGGATTTCATGCATTTGTCGCGGGTGGAATGCTACGAATCAACCCACCGTAAGGCTTGAGATTTGATTGGGCTACCCTTCCTGTATTGTAAGGCTTGAGATTTGATATGGTAGATACATCGTTGGACTAAATGCCATGATAAGGTCTGCTTGATTGCTCTAATGACGCTCCTAGCAGTTACGGGCATAGGGAGACCACCGATTGCCATCAAGTGTGATAGACAGAGGGTTTAATCCAGACATCTGCAGTTGCTTGTGCCAGTAAAGCAGTAGGGCGTGTCCCCCACACCCGTAACTGCGGAGAAAGCTCCAGCTTCGTAGCATATTAGGAGTTCTCCGCAATTACGCTCCGAAGCAGAGCATCTCTTCGCAACGACGAGCCTTTGGAGCATTTCTTTGCAGTAACGCTTCCTGCGGAAGCTACTGCTACATGCGCGAGGCTACCACTTCGCCGCATATGGGAGTTACCACTCCCAACTCTCCGCCAGCGTTTCAGCCGCTTGTTTGACCTCTTTGTAGCCCTCTCTTGCCACATAGTCCCAGTATATGGGTTTCATTGTCTCATAATCCAAGAAAACGATCAGGCAGTGCTCGGAGGGTTTTGGGAGTGGGCGAAGCAGTACGAAGCAACAGAGCCAAAGGCTCGTTGTTGCGAAGAGATGCTTACGAAGGAAGCATTACTGCGGAGAACTCCCACAATGCGCCGAAGCAAGAACAAGTTCATGTGAGCAAACGCACCTAAAGTGTGTTCCATCAAAGACAATGTGCTTGATAGATGAGTCAAAGCGCATATTCGTGGGTGGATAGGTTGGAGGCGGAGGGTTTGGGAGTGGTAACTCCCAAGAGCTATGACGGAGCAGTAGCCTC
>BNUO01000232.1 GCA_025997415.1 Campylobacterota bacterium | reverse complement strand
CCGGTTTTCTTCAGGCTAAATGTGCCGCCAGAATCGACACACGGTATACCCCCCGGCTTCTGTTTCAACTTGATTTGGGACAAAAACATGCTCAGCAAATCAATCAGCTTCTGAAAGAAATCTATCCGGACGGAGTCCCGGAAGAAAATTAAAAGGAAGGGGAAAGGAAAGTGCAGAGAACAGAGTGATGAGTTGCAGAGCGGGTATTCCGCACTTTCCGCTTCCCCCGCCTCTTCCCTAAAATACATTTTTACGAACTTATAGACAATATGGCCGTCACGAACCGAACCGATAAAATCAAGCTGCTTTAATTTCCCCCGTGAGAAAACGCGAGCGTCCCAACGAGGACGCGGTTACGATTACAATACGTTTTTACCGCGGTTTTTTTTGTTGTAATTTCTTTGCAGGCGACTGTTTTTTCGCCGCCGGTTTGACCTCTTTTTTCGGCGGAGCGGGCTTTTTTTTCGACGGCTCCGTTTTGGGAGGTGCCGGTTTCTTTTCCGGTC
Source organism: Campylobacterota bacterium (assembly GCA_025997415.1). GTDB lineage: Bacteria > Campylobacterota > Campylobacteria > Campylobacterales > SZUA-545 > JAIRKM01. The sequence continues at coordinate 699 of BNUO01000232.1, read as the reverse complement.
TTGATTTGAACTCTGTCTTCTTTACATCCGCTTTTTTCACCTCGGTTTTCTTTAGCGGCGTTTTTTTCTGAGGATCCCTTCCGAAGCGTCGGCCAGTTGAACATCGGCTTCGGTGATTCCGCCGACGGAAGCCTGCAAAATACGGAGTTTCACTTCCGGATGTTCGAGTTTACCCAGTTCCTTGCGGATGGCCTCAATCGACCCGCGGACATCGGCACGGATGATGATATTGAGCGTTTGCACTTCTGTGGCCGAACTGATACGCTGGAAGAGATTTTCAAGAGTGATCTGCGGTTTTAAATCGGCAAGTTCCGACGAACGGAGGGAAAGTGCACGCTCTTCCGCAATGGTTCTAGCTTTGGAAATGTCGTCCAAAACGCAAAACGGACTTCCCGCCGCGGGGGCAACATCCAGCCCGATCAACTGAACAGGAGTTCCCGGCGTCGCTTCGTCGATTCTTTTGTTCGGGTCCATCGTGTCATACATGACTTTGACCCGTCCGTAGGCGGCCCCGCAAAGAACCACATCACCGGTCCGCAATGTTCCGTTACGGACAAGAATTTTGGTGACAACCCCCTGATCGGCCTGGAGTTCCGCTTCGAGAGCAAGACCGAGAGCCGGACGGTTCGGATTGGCCTTGATTTCACGAAGTTCGGCAATCATCAAAAGCGTGTTGAGGAGTTCATCGATTCCCTGACC
>BNUO01000231.1 GCA_025997415.1 Campylobacterota bacterium | reverse complement strand
GCTCGTCAAGTCGGTTTAACGCCCGCACAAAGCTCTGATAAGTCGGCTCTTTTTGCGCCAAAAGCTCCTCAACCTGCCGCCTGTTGTCGTCCAAAAGCGCAACAAGTTCGGTAGGTTTTTGCGCGAGATCGCCTATGTGAAAATCATCAAATTGCATAAAAACTCCTGTGGATTTATTCGTTAATTATCTCTTTGATCGTTCGCGCTTCGGCGGTAATCGCGGCGATTTTTGCGGCGTTATTCAAGTGATCGTCAAGCAAAATCTTGACAAATGCGCTGCCTACGATCACGCCGTCCGCGCCCTTTGCGCGCGCTCTTGCCGTTGCGCGATTGACTCCGAAGCCCACAAAAACCGGCGTGCTGCTGGCGCGTTTGATCGCCGCAAGCGTAACCGAAAGATCCTCAGTCTGCTTTGCGCCCGTAACGCCCGCGTAGGCGACAAGGTAGATGAAATACCGCGCGTTTTTGAGCAGTTTTGGTATGCGATCGGCGGGTGTCGTGGGTGCGACAAACTCAATGAGCGCGAGATCGTGCGCGGCAAATTGCGCGGCGTAATCTTCCGCCTCTTCGTGCGGCAGATCGGGGATAATCAGCCCTTTGACGCCCAGCGCCGCCGCCTCTTTTGCCACTCGCTCCATACCGCGATGGTAGAACGGATTTGTGTAGCCCATCCAGAGCAGATCGCGCCCGCGCAAACCGCTTGTGATCGACAAAATATCTTCAAATGTAAAGCCATTTGCAAGCGCTCTATGCCCCGCCGCTTCGATGATCGCGCCGTCTGCAACGGGATCGGAAAACGGAACGCCCAGCTCCAGCGCGTCCATTCCCGCGTCAAATAGCGCGGCGGCTAGGTCGATCGTAAAGGCGTTATCGAGAATCTTGGGAGTGAGAAAGCCTACGAGTTTTTTCATCTTAAATGCCTTTTTTGGTGAATCATACCAAAGCATTAACGATCGCGGGCAACAAAAGGTTGCTTCGCAACGCTTCCGCTTCAATCGCTTGCCCTAAAGAGTTGAAAAAGAAGGGTTAATGGGCTATGATCGGGACTATATAGCGTGAAAGAATGCATTGTGGCAAAGGAGATAAAATGATAGCTGGCGTTGTACGGCAACAAAGCGTAAAGATCGTAAAAAATGCCGTAAAAAGAGCGATCACAGACGAAGAACGGGCAAGGCGAATCGAAGCGATCGAATATGCCAGAGCTT
>BNUO01000230.1 GCA_025997415.1 Campylobacterota bacterium | reverse complement strand
GATTTATCGAACGGTCTAAACCATATATCCGCCCTCTCACCACCACTTGGTAGATCGCGAGTTTCCATACTCCATAGTTCGCTCTCTTCATCAGCGATTTTGCCGATTTTGCAGCCAATTAACGCAAATATCAAAATCAATAACACAAACTTTTTCATAGAAAAATCCTAACAACCAAGCGTGAAGTGATCGTGTCGCCGCCGCTCGCTTTTGCGGCAGCGGAGCGAAAAAACGCTTATATACGAGAAAATATAAGCGTTTAGTATTGTGTGCCGTGCGACTACCTAGTCATTGACAATCTGCGCGATCTGTGCGTGCAGCTTATCTATTTCTGCCGCACTCGGCACACTCTTGCCGCTGGCAAAAAGCGTATGGGTAAGCTTGGTGGAATATTCTACTTTTGAGCCATCTCTGTATGGATATACATTGACTTTCAGCGGATATTTTTTATCGCCAACTGTTAAACTGAATGTATTGGCTTTTTCGACTTCGGTTACCCTTTCATCGCTGCGCCAGCTATATTCTCCAAGTTTCCTTTTGAAGTTAGCAAAAACTGAAGCTGAAGGATATTTACTATCCACTTCGCCCTTAAAAACACTGGACAAAGTTACACTTGCATCGATTGTGTTTAGTTTAGAAAACACACTGCGGGCATCGGCTTCTAGTTTATCAAAACTGTCGAGCCATTCGTATGTTACCAAGAAGTCATCTTTTACCGCCTGTGTTGTGTATGTATCAGGGAAAGTAAACAAAACTTCCTCGTCGTTGACTGCCGTTACTTTAAAAACAAAGGTAACATCAGAGGTTATGTCTCCTCTATTGCCGCTTGTCTCGCCATTAAAGTACTCTAGCGCGTAGCTACCATCACTCAACTTCCTAACATTCAAGCCGTGAAAGAGCGTAACATCCAAAACCGCTCCTTTGCTTGACTGTGTTTGGTAAGCGCTAAGCCTTTTAATATAACTCGACAAGTCCAAATTGGCAAGTTTGATGGTTGTTGCTTCACCTGTTATGGGGTTTGTTTTGGGAAACTTTGTCTTTAGCGTGACCGGTGACGGCTTGGAAGCAACAGTCAGTACTTCGGGTTTTGAAAAACTGTTGGCAATGGTCGCGCAGCCTGAAAGGCTAAAAAGCGCTAGTAGCAGCGCACCGAGAGAGAGAGAGAGAGAGAGAAGAACTTCGTCCGCTCATACTCATTTGAAACTCCTTTTGGGGT
>BNUO01000229.1 GCA_025997415.1 Campylobacterota bacterium | reverse complement strand
AATCATGAAATCACCGGGATTCCGGGATGCAGTCTTTCGGTCGTTCGACATTGGCGAAAAATCGTCGACGAACAAGGCGTTCAAACCCTTGCCCCCAGGCCAAGACCCGGTCGTACAGCAAGGCTCAACGTCAAACAACTCGAAAAACTCAAACACCTGCTCAAAAAAGGCGCGACCAAATTCGGTCATGCCAATGCGATCCGGACGAGTCGCCGTGTCAGGCAGTTGATCAAGGATCAGTTCGACGTGTCATATTCCAAGGCCAAACCTGCCGTATCCTCCGCAAACTCAACTACCCGCCGAAAAAACCGGTCAAACGGTCAAAAAAATATTCACACGAAGCAATCAAGCGGTGGATCAAATACCGATGGCCACATATAAAAAAAGTCGCGTGACAACGGCTGGAACATCGTATTTATCGATGAATCCGGGTTTTCGCTGACGCCGTTTCTCATTCGAAGCTGGTCGCCGGTCGGTCTGCCGGATGTCATTCTTGAATCGGAAAAACGGGCTCATCTTTCTTCCATCGGTCTTGTGCTTCTTTCGCCGCTTCTTCACGACAGCCTTTCCCGGCAGTGCCAGGTCCGCCTGCCTAAGGCAGGTCCACTGAGATGTCTTATGTCCTTGACGAACTGCACAAACTCTGTCGCCGCAAAATCGTCATTGTCTGGGACAACCTGCAAGGTCACAAAGGTTTGCAAGCAAAATATGAACGCGAACATCCTGACTGGTTTCACTTCGAACGACTGCCAACCTATTCGCCGGAACTCAATGTTGTCGAACAGTGTTGGAATCACACCAAAAATGTTTGCATGGAAAACTTCGCCGCAAAAAAGCAAAAACAAATTGTCGAACAAGTCCAACTCGCTACAAAAGCCATCAACAAAAACCTACTCCCCGATTTCCTAAAACACTCAAAACTAAAACAATAAAATCACCAAATTATTATGAGACGGGAAATAGTGTGCTACACTGGCAGCAAGTACCGTAACGTTCACAACCGGTGTGCGGACAAGGACAATTCTTCTCATTGCAATGTTCCCGCTTTTCATTGTCAGTAGAAACAGAACAAGACATATCGGATTTTTGTTTTTTTTCGGACATAATCTGACTTTCACCAAACCCCGTAAATATACCGCAACCGGCATGAACACAAAACCTTCAGTCTCTTTTACTTTTCCTCTTCATTTCCCGGCTGACCGATCATCCAGTAGAGGAGCGGGGCTG
>BNUO01000228.1 GCA_025997415.1 Campylobacterota bacterium | reverse complement strand
CCAAAGCCAATGCTGAAAACTTCGACCGTAACGCCTAGCGCCCGCGCAGCAAGAAAGTGTCCTAGTTCGTGAAAGAAGATCAACAGCGACAAAACGATGATCGCAGTTAAAATGCCCATAAAAACTCCTAATTATTTTGTGTATGCGCGTACATACGCCGCGCCCGACCAGACGGTTAGCAGCACCGCAAGCCACAAGAGAGTTACGCCGAGGTATGGCACCCATTCGAGGATCATGGCGATAATCGCCGCGATCTGCACCCCCGTTTTGTATTTGCCAAGCGAACTTGCCGCAACTTCCTTGCCTTCGCCCGCAGCGATCACGCGCAGTCCCGTGATGAAAAACTCGCGCCCCAAAATGATGAAAACCGCCCATTCGTTTGCGCGTCCGAGCAACATCAGCCCCAAAAACGCCGAGAGCGTCAAGAGCTTGTCGGCGAGCGGATCGAGGATCGCGCCGAGCTTGGTTACTTGGTTGAACTTGCGGGCGATGTAGCCGTCAAAAAAGTCGGTGATCGCAGCGAGCGTAAAGATGAGCGCCGCGAAGTAGTCCAGCCAGCTTGGGTGAATGCCTGCGTCTGTAAAGATCAGACGGTTGGCAAGCAACAAAAACAGAAGCGGCGCCGCTCCAATACGAAACCACGCCAGCATATTTGGAATGTTCATTATGTAAATGAGCTGCCGCCATCGGCGATGATTGTCTGCCCGTTGATCCAGTAGCTATCCTTTGAACAGAGAAAAAACGCGCCGCCCGCCATATCGGTTGGCTGCCCCATTCTGCCCATAGGCGTTCTAGCGATCGTCGCCGCTTTCATCTCCTCGTAGTTTGGAAACTTCCGCAGCGCGTCTGTTTCGATCGGACCGCCAGAGATCACATTGACGCGGATCTTTTTATCTGCGAGTTCATATGCGGCGTACTTGACCATAATCTCCAGCGCGGCTTTGCTCGTGCCGTGTCCCGCGTAGTTTTCGGTATGCACCAGATTGCCCGTCGAGCTAATCGCCACGATCGCGCCGCCGCCCGCTTTTTCGATCCGTTTTGCCGCCTCTTGTGAGCCGACGACAAACGCCAAAACCGTCGCTGTGTAGATGTTGTTTAGCCCTTTGGGTTTGAGGCGCATAAACGGCGCAAAACCGCCCACCACAGGACGACCGCTGATGATCGCATTGGAGATAAAGAAGTTGATCTCGCTAAAGTCAGCGTCGATCTGCTCAAACACCTCTTTGT
>BNUO01000227.1 GCA_025997415.1 Campylobacterota bacterium | reverse complement strand
CAATTCGCATTGATCGATGAAGAAGTGGATTGCCTGCTGCTTTAGCGCGTTTCGCAGATATTCAACGACCTTGTTGAGACTGAAATGATCGTAACTTTGCATGTATTTGAAGTTGAGTTGAAATTTCGCTTCACTATCTTCGATAATTACGCGAACTTTTGAGATAATATCATCTTTGATCGCATCTTCATTTTCCACACCTAACACATCTTTGGCAAATGCCGATTCAAGCGAAAAGATATGATTGATATATGCCTGAAATTCGGGATCGATAGCATTGTGTTCGGGCAACGGCGTTTGTGGAGCTTGGCTAACCGTTTCGTTGCGTATCGGCTCTTGAAATAGCCGCACAACAATTCGCTGTTTTGCGAAGATGATCAGATCGCGTTTATCCAGCGTAAGCGACTCGATCAGCGCTGTTTTGATCACCTCTTTTTGCGTGTTTTGATCGTACTCGTGAGGAAAAAACGCACAAAGCGCGTTATAGACCGTCTCATCGACTGTGAGTACATTGGTCTGCGCACCCGAAGCGAGAATATTTTCCCGCGCTTTCACAAGCGTTGCGATCAGCTCCTCATACGGCACATTGTCGATCGTCTTGATCTTCGCATAGTTCGTGCTCGTAATCTTGAGTTTTGCCGCTAGATCCTGCGCGAAATAGAGATATGTGTCCGCCAGAGCGTGGGTAACGGCGCTCTCCAGCCGCTCGTCATAGTCGATGATCGTAAAGCTCAAAACCGCCGTGTCGTCTTCGCCGCAGACCGTCCGCGCCGATCGCGGTTCTCCCGTGATAAACGCCATTTCGCCAAAAAACGCCCGCCTGCCCAGCAGCGCAACGCGTATAAACGCATCGCTACCGTCATCGTTTTTGCGGGCAATCTCAATCGCAACGCTGCCGCGCACGATGTAGTAGATCGCCTTCGTTTCCTCGCCCTGTTCAAAGATGGTCTGCCCCTTTTGTAGTCGAGCAAAACCGACTTCTTGGGCGATCGAGAGCACCGCCTCGTTGGTCAATTTCGTAAAGAACGGGATGTCAGGCTTTTTGGCTAAAAGCGCGTTTTGTGCGTTGGTCAATGGCATAGGCTATTGTACCGTGCTTTACGCTTAAAGGTTTTTGCCTATAATTTTGGCTCCGTCAATTTTTCACCTAAAGGACACCAATGACAAAGCCTGAGTTTGTAGCTGAAGTTGCTGAACGCGCAAAGCTAAGCAAAGCAGACGCTGAGCGCGCAGTAAATGCGGCTCTTGA
>BNUO01000226.1 GCA_025997415.1 Campylobacterota bacterium | reverse complement strand
CATAAATTTTATTTTCTGATTCTCCCGCCGGACGCTTGAAATGTTCAGACAATTATGCGATAATCATTAAAAGATGAAGTCTGGGAATGCTTCCGGGCTTAATGGCACTTTTTGATTTGAAAGAGAAGAATTAAAACAATGTTTTCAGGTATTATAGAAGCATTGGGAAGTACGGCTCAACTGATTCCGGAAGGACCGGGCTGCCGTTTGGTGATTGAAGAGCCGGAAATCCGGGCAACCACCAAAGTTGCCGACAGTATCGCTGTCAACGGCTGTTGTTTGACTGTCGTGGAAGTTGGAAACACAACCATGACCTTTCAGGCCGGGCCGGAAACACTTGCCAGGACAAATCTCGGCAAACTCACCGAAGGTTCCCCCGTTAATCTGGAGCGTGCACTTGCTTTGGGAGACCGTCTCGGCGGTCATTTTGTAAGCGGTCACATCGACGGACTGGCCATGCTTGATGAAATCAAGGATTACGGGGATTGGGCTGATTACTGGTTCAAAGTTCCCGAAGAACTGGCCGCACAAATGGCTTCCAAAGGTTCCGCCGCCGTGGACGGAGTCAGCCTGACGCTGGTCAATTGTACCCGGGATCATTTCAGTGTGGCATTGATCCCTTACACGTTGAAAGTGACAACATTGGGAAGCCGTAAAACCGGTGATTTTGTGAACATTGAAACCGATATTCTCTCGAAATATGTTGCAAGGCTTATTGAAGCCAAAGAGTGGAAATGAAGCGTTTCGTTTCCAAACACATTTATAACACTTAGATTCCAGGTACTAGCATGAAACGAACATTGCTGCTTTGTCTGACATCGGCATTTTTACTGGGAGCCGCCGTTTTTGCCGCAGCGGAAGAACCGGCGAAGATCAAAACCCTCCTCATTGACGGTCAAAACAACCACAACTGGAAAGAAACGACGCCGGTACTTAAAAAAATTCTCGAGGATTCAGACCGTTTCACCGTTGATGTAGCCACAACACCGCCCGAAAAAGGGGATATGAGTGGATTCAAACCCGATTTCTCGAAATACGATCTTGTCTTCATGAACTATGTCGGCGATAAATGGCCGCAGGAAACCAATGATGCTTTTGAAAAATTTGTCGCCTCCGGCGGCGGACTGGTGATTTATCATGCGGCGGACAATGCCTTCACTGATTGGAAAGAGTTTAATCAAATGATTGCCATCGGCGGCTGGGGGGGACGCAATGAAAAAAGCGGTCCGTATCTTTACGTGAAAGACGGTGAAGT
>BNUO01000225.1 GCA_025997415.1 Campylobacterota bacterium | reverse complement strand
CGAGGAGCGCGACTCCGCCAATACTTTATTGAAGTCGAGCGGGCGTTTAGTTTCAATCCACGCGCTCACGAGGAGCGCGACGATTGCGAGACGAGAAAAACGGGAACAAACAGATCGTTTCAATCCACGCGCTCACGAGGAGCGCGACGACGACTACAGAAGCCGTCTTGACGCGATTGAAGAGTTTCAATCCACGCGCTCACGAGGAGCGCGACTTTGTGGCGACCGCGCGGCAGACCTCGCCATTTACGGTTTCAATCCACGCGCTCACGAGGAGCGCGACGCGGCGCGGAAAGTTGCGTTTTAACCGCACCAAATGTTTCAATCCACGCGCTCACGAGGAGCGCGACTCGATCGGTTGTGGAAAGAGAGATCACGCAGTAAAGTTTCAATCCACGCGCTCACGAGGAGCGCGACAAGCGGCGTTAAGCTCGCGGCGGTCGTGGAATTGCTGTTTCAATCCACGCGCTCACGAGGAGCGCGACTCACGCGGAAATTGCGGATGAGTTTAGCCAGATTTTTGTTTCAATCCACGCGCTCACGAGGAGCGCGACCTGATTTGCGAATTTGTACCGAGTAAGTACATTTTGTTTCAATCCACGCGCTCACGAGGAGCGCGACACGGCAAACAGCACAAAAAGGTGATCTACAATAGGTTTCAATCCACGCGCTCACGAGGAGCGCGACGTTTGCATCGCGGCAAAGACTCGCTAGAACTAATGTTTGTTTCAATCCACGCGCTCACGAGGAGCGCGACTTTTTGCATCACCCGCTAGAGAGATAAATAATTTAGTTTCAATCCACGCGCTCACGAGGAGCGCGACCTACGCGGTAACATCCGCCCCAAAAGTGGCAAAACGTTTCAATCCACGCGCTCACGAGGAGCGCGACGCGCGGGATCACAGCCACCGTGTGGTTTGCACACTAGTTTCAATCCACGCGCTCACGAGGAGCGCGACAATATCCCGTAAAAGCCCGCCCTGACTACTTGCACGTTTCAATCCACGCGCTCACGAGGAGCGCGACACTACAGCGGCAACGCGCAATGGTATGACCCATCAGTTTCAATCCACGCGCTCACGAGGAGCGCGACGTGCGAATCTACGACGGAAAGGAACAGCAAGCAATGGTTTCAATCCACGCGCTCACGAGGAGCGCGACCATAAACCGTATGGCTTCCAATCTACGCGAGACGTTTCAATCCACGCGCTCACGAGGAGCGCGACTCGCTTGCATAACATAGCCATAAGCGGATC
>BNUO01000224.1 GCA_025997415.1 Campylobacterota bacterium | reverse complement strand
CTGCTGTCCCTGCGTGCATTGTTGTGGTGCAGTATCACCGGTAATCAATCTTCACCTTGCGGCCTTTCACACGTGTTTTATGTACCGTTGCATAAACCAACCCTTGTCGGGTTTGTATCTCACACCTTTCGGACGGTCGTGTTTGTCGGTTCGCTTCGGGGGGCGTTTGATGCCGGAAGTTTTCAATATCGCATTCTTGTACGGCTTATATACTCTGCGTGGGAACAAATTGTTAATTTAGAATGACGCAAGCCGCCCAACGGAAGTCGGTTACGTTGAATGTGAAGCATAATGTCTTACCGGCTGTGGTATAGTTCATGGCACACTTTGTGAAAAACTTTGCATGAAACTTGTGATATTGTTTATTATTCTATTATCATTCTTTTGGTTTTCCATCTGTTTTGTTCGGCATTGCATGGTATAATACAGTAAGAAGGGCAGGTTACATAGCATTTTATGATGTAAAAGTTCAAGGTGCAATCATGACACACGGACAGCTTGATCTTTCCAGCGACCCCGGAACAGAGTCCGGGACCATTTCCGGTACGACCGTTCAAAAAAAGAAGTTTCTCGGTATCAAATTCACCTGTTGCGGTGTCTACGCCAGGGTTTACGTCAATAAAGAAGGAAACGCCTACGAAGGGCGTTGTCCGAAGTGTTTGAAACCGGTCAAAGTCAAAATCGGTCAAAGCGGTACAAGTTCCCGGTTTTTTGAAACAAATTGACCGGTTTTTTCACCCCAATCTCATTTTTACGAGAAGGGGGGCTTTTCAAAAGAGGGGTTTCTATTATAATAAAATCTACGTTGATTTAGATTTTCATGCAAAAATTTTTGTTCGTTATTTCTCGTCTGCTGTCGGGATAATTATTGTCATCACAAAAGTTTCACGAAAGGACAATGTGTTCATGGCCAAAAAGACAACCGCAGCTTCGGAAACAGAAAAAAAGACCAAAACAGTGAAAAAAAGTGCAACTGAAAAAATTGACGAAAACCCTGTTGACGTAACTCCCGCTGAAAAAAACGTTCCAGAAGAAAAGAAAACCGTTCGCAAAAAAGCGGATCCCGTCGAGGGAGGAGCCGTCAAAAAACCCCGGAAAAAAACGGTCAAATCCGGTGATGCGGCTTCCGGTGTGTCTCAGCCTGTTCTTAAAGCCTATTGGGGTGTCTACAATCAACAAATGGTTCAGGTGGCTCAATACGATTACTCCCAACAGCAGGAAGCCCAAAAAACCGCCGACGATCTCACCGAAAAAAAGAAAATG
>BNUO01000223.1 GCA_025997415.1 Campylobacterota bacterium | reverse complement strand
TTCCTGTTGAGTTTCGAGAACGCATTTTAGAAGATTGTGACAATGGCATGTCCGAACGGAAATCCGCCGCAAAATGGAAAGTCGGCCTCTCGACGATTGCCAAAATCAAAAAACAACGCCGGGAAACCGGTTCCATTGAACCCGAAATTCCCAAGACCGGTCCGAAACCGAAACTTGCCGAACATTGAGGATTGCTCAAGCAGATCGTCGATCAAACTCCCGATGCAACACTTGAAGAAATTCGGGAACAGTTACCCGTGCAAGTCAGCATCCAAACCGTTCATGTCGAATTAAAGAAACTGAAACTCACATATAAAAAAGCAACTCCATGCCAGCGAGCAACACCGACCTGACGTCGCCGCGAAACGACAAGAGTGGAAAGTGATGCAACTTGGTTTCGACCCGGAAAAACTTGTGTTTATTGATGAGACGGGTGCAAAAAGCAACATGACACGACGGTACGGCAGAGCGTTGCGAGGTGTTCGACTTGTCGATCACGCGCCGCACGGTCATTGGATCAATTCGTGCTATGTTTGTGCGATACGAAAAAGCGGCATTATGGCACCGGCGGTCTTCGAAGGGGCGATGAACAAAGTTCGTTTCGATGATTACGTTCGCGATGTTTTGTGCCCGACGTTGCAAGAGGGAGATGTGGTCGTTATCGGGATCATCGGAATTCTTATTGCATTGATGCTTCCTGCGATTCAGGCGGCTCGGGAATCGGCACGCCGGCTGCATTGCCTCAACAATGTCAAGAATATGACATTGGCATTGCACACATATCACGATACGCACAAGCATTTTCCTGCCGGCTCCAAATGCGCCAATTACCTGACGTGGGTTCATTTTTGCATGCCTTACTGTGAACAGGAAAACGCCTACAATCGCTTGAGTTTTGAAGGTCCATTGCATCCCCCCGGTGCAGGCGGCGGGAAATACGATGCCATGGCGCACGATGATTCATGGGACAACAAATACATGTTTGCCGATGTGCGATATGCCCTTCATACCTGCCCGAGTGATTCACCGACCGATTCCAATCGTCCAGCCTGCAAGACATATCCCTTTGAAGACCTTGTGATCAAAATGAAACTCAATAATTATGTTGCCTGTGCCGGTAATACGGCTCTCTGGGGAGTTGAGGCTGGCGACTTTAATGCGGAAAACCCGCGAGGCTGGGTCAGGGAATATCAGGGGATCAAGCATGGCGGAGCGTGTTTCGGCATGACACGTACAACCGATGAAGCGAAAAACGCCGTCTCC
>BNUO01000222.1 GCA_025997415.1 Campylobacterota bacterium | reverse complement strand
CATTGTTTCAATCCACGCGCTCACGAGGAGCGCGACCAAGAGAGCGAGTGATGTATGTTAAACCAAAATTAGCGTTTCAATCCACGCGCTCACGAGGAGCGCGACGGATCGAAGTGAATGAGTGCTTGTTCCCAGTAACGTTTCAATCCACGCGCTCACGAGGAGCGCGAAACACAAGTACCGCATTAACAAAAATTATATTGATGTTTCAATCCACGCGCTCACGAGGAGCGCGAAATATCGAAAAGATAATCGGCAGATGAATTACAAAGTTTCAATCCACGCGCTCACGAGGAGCGCGAAAGTTATGCTCGCATTTGTTTGGGGTGTCGAAAAGTTTCAATCCACGCGCTCACGAGGAGCGCGAACGACAGCATTTTCGATCTTAGTTTCAACTTTGCCCGTTTCAATCCACGCGCTCACGAGGAGCGCGAAATGTTTTATATGCACAATTAGGCGAACTATACAGTTTCAATCCACGCGCTCACGAGGAGCGCGAAAGATGTTTCGCGCTGGGGGGATCGCCACGATTAAAGTTTCAATCCACGCGCTCACGAGGAGCGCGAAATCTCAAATCCGCCCACATTGATCGCGCTGCCATTGTTTCAATCCACGCGCCCACGAAGAGCGCGACGGAACAGAGAATTGCGGATGATGTTAATACTGTATGGGTTTCAATCCACGCGCCCACGAAGAGCGCGACATTCAACAGTTATTGCCTGTAGAAGATTATTTAAGTTTCAATCCACGCGCCCACGAAGAGCGCGACAGCTGCTTAACCTACTAGGCGATCACGGTGCGATGGTTTCAATCCACGCGCCCACGAAGAGCGCGACCGAGGCATACAACGAGATCGACAACGCTCACGACGTTTCAATCCACGCGCCCACGAAGAGCGCGACTAGTCGCCTATCTGATCTACACCAGGGCGCTCAAGTTTCAATCCACGCGCCCACGAAGAGCGCGACGTGTGATCGTAGGCATAATCGGGATAAAACTGCGCGTTTCAATCCACGCGCCCACGAAGAGCGCGACAAAAGATACTTGCTCAATCGGCAAGTGATAATGATTGTTTCAATCCACGCGCCCACGAAGAGCGCGACACATTCATTCAGTAGCGAGATGAAAGAAAACTGGTTTCAATCCACGCGCCCACGAAGAGCGCGACGGTGTGCATTTTAGCGCTCAATACCATTGGCTTTGTTGAGATAAAAACGCGAACCACATTAAAATAGTGAGCTTTGGCAAGATAGTTTGGCTGTG
>BNUO01000221.1 GCA_025997415.1 Campylobacterota bacterium | reverse complement strand
GTGCAATTCCCGCAAGAAAGTCAAGTCCGAATGTGAAAAAATTCCAGGTTTTTATTTTTGCTGTGCTGTGCATTATAAAAATTTATAGCAATCCCTTCACGAAAAATATTCCGCGTAAAACAAAGAGTCTACAGAGTTTTTTTATAGTTTTTTGCATGATTAAATTGGATATTGCTTTATTTTTCGATTTCGTCTACAATACCGATTCCGGGAGGTTTAAATGCATGGTTTTGAGTATAATTTTAATAAAATGGAAAGGCGTCTTATGACACGGTTGTTCGGTTGGTTGGTGTTGTTGATTTCAGGAATGTTGATAGCGGGAACCATCGGTTGTCAAAAGAAAATGGACACGGATGCTCCGGAAGGAGCCAAAAAGGCGGAATCTCAAGGCACTCAAGCCGGTCCGGGCAAGGAAATAACTGTTCTTCCGCCCCGTAAAGTCATTCCGCTTCCGGCAGATGCGGAACTTGCCCAATTGGGACCGGTGCTTGAGGCCAATCAGTCGCTTCTTTCCTTCCTTCCGAATGACATTTCCAGCTTTTTCTCGGTGAATCCGGCACGGTTTTTGAAGTCCCCCATCGGTTCCCAGCTTTCGGACATTGTTGACATTTTCGTTGCCCAATTCCTCGGCGGCGGACGGGGACAGCAACCGTTTCCATTTCCGCTCAGCGATCTGACGCAGATTGTGATTTGCCGGAAATTGCCCAAAAAAACCGTGGATGTGGACCCGCAAACTTTCATGCCGCTCTACAAAGACGCCTCGGAAGTGCCGATGGAGTTTATGATGTACCAATTCGTCGAACCGATGGAAGACCTTACCATTCTTTCCGGATTCGATCAAATGGGAATGAGTACCGCTTCAGTCATGAACATGCAGCCGGTCATGCATGATCAAACGAAGGTCTACCGGTTCGGTCCGGAAGAGATGCCGAATTCGTTGATTGCCTCGTATGTTGTGATTTTTAATCCGCAGACAGCCGCCCTTGTGACCGGAAGTCAGGCGGATATTGCCGCTCTTTGGGACGAAAAACCGGCTTCCGGAGCCGTTGCCAAGCGGATTCTTCACACCGATCTGAACAAGGATTTTTACGGCATTGTTTCCGACGAAGGGATCGACACCGATGCCCCCGCGATGCAGCAGATTTATTTGAGTGCTGTTCTGATGACGGGTGTGAAACGTGTCACCAACGAAGCGGAAGCGGTCAAATTGCAGCAGGAATCCTCCGCCGTCTCGGAATTAACCAAAGGGGCAACGCTTTTTGTTGATTTGAGCGCTCCGGAAA
>BNUO01000220.1 GCA_025997415.1 Campylobacterota bacterium | reverse complement strand
ACGTATTTTGAACATCTTTTTCAGGGATGCAATCTCACGATTGCGGTTCTGAATTGCAATTCCAGCCGGTCATGCAGCATAAATTCCGAGCGTCAGTGTTATCTGTGTGCTAAAAATATCCTTTTGTCTTGCGGAAAACATAATTTTCGGCATTTGTCCGGCAGGGGTGGCGGAAAGAGCGGAATCCGGCTATAATAAAATTGAATCATACTCCGCGCGGGGACAACTTGTTAATTTTGAATGCCGCAAGCTGGCCAACGGAAGGCGGTTACGTTGAACGCGAAGCACAATGCCTTACCGGCTACGGCATATCTTTAAAATTTTACGCCGCCTGTTGAGCAAACTTATGAAAATAGACAAAATTGAGACATTTCTTGTACGGCTGCCGTTGAAAAAACCGTTCCGCTGGGCCGACCAATTGATTGAACATGCCGACTCGATTTTTGTACAAATGAAATGCGATGGACTCACCGGTTGGGGTGAAGTGATGCCGGGAAACGAACCGACGCTCACTGCCGCTTGGTCACGGGGCGTGTTTCTCCTGTTGAAAGAGTGCATGATTCCCCGGCTTGGTAAATCGCCGAGTATCAATTCCGGCGATGATCTGTCGCAAAATCTTGAATCACTTCGTGAAAACCGGCACGCCAAAGGTGTGCTCGACATGGCGTTTTGGGACCTCAAGGCCAAAAAAGAGGGAAAACCGCTTCATCAGCTTCTCGGCGGGAATAAAACAGACGTTGAATTGGGGCTGACCTTCGACCGGATGGAGGATATCGAAGACCTTTTGGCAGAAATCCGCCGTGCCGTGAACGACGGCTACCGCCGGGTGACGCTCAAAATCCGTCCGGGTTGGGACTTGCGGATGCTAAGCATTGTCCGGGCCGAATTTCCGGCTTTGATGCTCCAGTGCGATGTCGAAGGGGCGCTCGATCTCGACAAACACCGTGAAATTTTGTACCGTTTTGATGATTTCTTCCCCACTCTTTTGGAACAGCCTATTTCCGTTTATGAATATGTCGGTCATGCCATGCTTCAAGATTCTTTGAAAACGGCGATTTGTCTTGATGAAGCGGTAACATCACTTCATCAAGTGGAAATTGCACTTGACCTGCACAGTGCCTCGACAATTTGCCTGAAAGCCGGACGGGTCGGCGGTCCCACGGAGGCAAAAGCGATTCATGATGCCTGCAAAGCGTGCGATGTGACCTGTTATTCCGGTTTTGATCTCCTCACTTCCGTGGGATTCCGGCACGTTGCAGCATTGGCGGCATTGCCGAACTGCAC
>BNUO01000219.1 GCA_025997415.1 Campylobacterota bacterium | reverse complement strand
GGCGTCGCCGATTCCGTCATGGCAACCAACGGCGTTCCCTTGCCGTCGGCAAGAACCATTATTTTCGCACCTTTGCCTTTTTTCGTTTTTCCGACTTCAAGCCCCCTTTTTTGGCGGGCGAAAACGTTCCGTCACCAAACCCTTCCTCCCATTTCAGGCGAGACTTTTTGTCCAACAAACCGAGGATTTTCTGCCACGCTTCGAGCAACGCCCCTTGTTCGTGCCACCATTTCAGGCGTCGCCAACAGGTACTGCCCGAGGGAAAATGTTTCGGCATGTCCTTATATCCTGCCCCGCTTCGCAAGAGCCAAAGGAGTCCCTCAAGGCAAGCCAGATTTGGAGTCGGACGCTGGCCCGCCTTTCGAGGATCGCTCCGGTTCCGCCAGAAGAGGTTACAACCTTTTCCATTGTTTGTCTGTCAGTTCGATGCCGATTGCGTATTCTCGTTTTTGCATAAAATACTCCTCCGTACTCGAAGAATTTTACCGCAAATACCATAATTTACGCAATATCAATCAAACTCCCGGAATCAGTTATGAAACCGCCTCTGTGGACAATGGCCACACGACGGGAACAGTTTCTTTTCCGGCGACCGATCCTCAAACGCTGAAAACTCCCGACGAGCTCTTGCCAAAAATCGATTTGTCTCAAAAAAGTCCCGATATTTTGTTGGACACACCTCCTCATTGCCCACTACGCGACCACGAACCCGTATCGGGACAGGATTCGGCGACCACCTCCATGTTGACGATTGACAAACAATCGCCTTTCCATGCCGATTGGATTTCGCCCTCGACCCCGGATTCAATCGTGAAAAGTGAATTTTCCAACGACAATTCCTTTCACCCCGTCATGCTTACCCAAGGGAACGATTCGGCCCCCGCGCGTTTTCACGAGGAAATTGAACATTCGGCAAATCAAAAACAGCGGTGTGAAGTTCGGATTGGGGCATCGGGGAAGATGCCGCTCATGCACCTATTGTCCGCAATTCCAAAAAGACACCTATGATTACACGGGCCGAACCTGCGTATGCGGTTGTTCCTATTATTTTCACGATTGACGGCTAGCCCAAACGAAAATGGGCATACAACGTTCAACGAATGCCCGGATCGGAATTTCACATTGATATGCGTACCATGAAACACTCCATGCAACTCAGTGAAGAAGTATTCAAAAAATTCCTGGAACGCTACAGGACGGCTTCCCCGGAAGACAAAAAATCGGTCGTGGATGAAGTCATCGCCTATATTCACGATTGGCTTTACGGTTTTGCGGAAAATTATCTC
>BNUO01000218.1 GCA_025997415.1 Campylobacterota bacterium | reverse complement strand
CCGCGTCGCCTGTGGCATTATCAAGCTGACCTTTGAGAATCCCGTCTTTGGTGATGTTTGATCCGTTCGTCGTCTTGATCGAAAGCGAACTCACGGATGGGACGACAGGCATATAATTGAGCGTGGGCGTGTACCATGGACCGGCCAGGTTCATCTTTTCCGATGCCGAGTAACTGATCACACGGGCTTTGATCGCATACGATGTCCCGTATTCCAGCGGCAGGTCGGCGGAGAACTTGTTGTCGGAACCGACCGGTACACGGATTCGGCTCGACATGGCGTCGTCGATCATGATCTCGACATAACGTTCGCCGGAACCATTCGCGACGCCGGAAACCGTTGTCCCTTTTGTAGTAAGCGATGTGACGGAGAACGTTCCTGTCGTTCCCGTACCCGAAAGCGTGTAACTGATCGTCGACCACGAGCCGGTTGAGAGCGGTTCACCAAGGTAATCGCAGTGAACCAGCCGGTACTTCAGCGACACGTTCTGTGCCGTACTGCTTGAAATCGGAAATGTCGGATCATGCGTCGGGTCGTAAAAGAATAATTTGCCTGAAATCCAGACATTGGCGTAACCGTCCGCTTCGCCGTCGTTATTGTGATCGAACTCGATTTTCGCATAGCCGCCCGCGAAATTCCCCGACACGGTTCCCGACACACATGGATTGTACGTCGCGCTGCTTGAACGAGCCACATTGGAAAGAGCCGGCGGGTTCGTAATCGCCGTCACCGTTCCCGCGAGCTTGATCACGAACTGCGGATTTTCAAGGTCGTTGGTCGGAATCACCATCTCGCCGGTCCAGTCCGTCTCACGGGCGTTCCAGCGAATCTCAAAATACTCGCTCTCTCCCGGTGCGATTTGGCCGAACGAAAGTTCATAAAAACTCACACCGTCCGGAAGCTGCGCATTGAGCAGATCGACAAGCAGATCGTTTTCATCATCTTCATTTGTGATCCAAAATCCGAGACTCTGCGGCGTACCGTATTCTCCGGAACTCAATGTCGTCGAACTGTGTTGGAATCACTCCAAAAATGTTTGCATGGAAAACTTCGCCGCAAAAAACCAAAAACAAATCATCACTCAAGTCGAGCTTGCCACGCAAACCATCAATGAAAACAAATGCCTCCTGACCGCTTTCCTCAAGCATAAAAAACTCAAGCTCTAAATAGTCCTTTCTTTAGGGCAGGGGCAATATCCTCCTTGCTGTTGATGAAAGCGATGGCAGAGTGAAACCTTTGGATATGGACATTGCTCAACAATTTCATTGTCATTACAATACCGTTACAAGTA
>BNUO01000217.1 GCA_025997415.1 Campylobacterota bacterium | reverse complement strand
AGAGAAAGCCAATCAACACCGAACTTGTCGTTCGAGTAATTGCAGAACCGCTGAATGGGATAATAATTCCGGTTGGCGCCGGGAAGCTGATCCTTTTCCACTTCCGTGACCGCCCAGGGAATATCGATGTTCCACTTGCCGCCGGGAACGGAGAACGGGAAACAGAAAAACATTCCTTCCGGACGGCGTTCCATCTTTTTATCGATGATGTTCGTTATTTCAAAATGATCCGAGAAAAGATAATAACGGACAATCCGTGACAGTTTTTCACAATCGGGCGCTTTGGATTCCAGGAGATAAGTTGCAATATACGGACCGTTGTCCAAAATGGTCAATTTGAGGTCCGTGATTGTTTGATCCCGGTTTTCGTCGGCATTGCGTCCGATAATATACAGGAAATCATTCAATCCTCTGACGCCGTCAAGCGGCCGGGTAAAATCGCCGATCTTTTGTTTCTGCAATTTCTCAATGGCACCGTTTTCCTTGTTGAAGTAAAGAAGCTGGCGGATTCTTGTACTGCCGACGATAAGAGCATCTTCTCCGGCTCGGAGAGTTTGTTCCGGATCAATTTTCACGGAATTCCGTTTTTCGGTCAGTGTGTATTTGACACTTCCGAGAGCCGGAACGGAAGCATAAACGGCCAATTGACCGTCATGAAGTTTTTGGCAGGGAACCGCTTCCCCCTGTTCATTTTTTACACCGTTCCATTTTGCGTCCGTTTGAATCAACAGCCAGTTCTGACGCGCCCATGATGAGGTGTTGAACACTTCAATCACATTGGAACCGGATTCCGCATGTCCGGCAAAGACATCCTTCAAAAGCGAATCAACCGTCCGGGCACCCCGTTTGGCGTATTCCTGTTTGTAATCGTCCTGACGTTTGACAAACTCGCTATCCGGTTCGGAAATACTGTTGTATGCTCCCCAAGTGTGTTCATCATACATGATGATGTCGGTCCAGGCGTCGTCGAATGTTTTGAACGGAAACTCTTTCGGTTTCAAAAGCGACCAGAGCGTTTGAGCCTGCAAAATTTTTTCGTGCGAAGCACGGTTGATTGCCGTTGCTTCCGAGGTGCTCGCGGCGCCGTCTTCCCAATAGGGGGTGTAATCGCCCCGGACTACGGGAAGTTTATCACCGTAGCGGCGTTCAAATTCGGACATTGTATCACTGTTCCGGGCAAGAACCAGTTTCGGCCAGACATATTTTTTGTTCCATTCAACAACCGTATCACAAATATTGCGGTTCGGACGTCCATTGTCCCCTTCCAAACCGTAACGGACCATTAGAATGTCATAC
>BNUO01000216.1 GCA_025997415.1 Campylobacterota bacterium | reverse complement strand
CAACGTGCGCGCAAATCAACCCCCAATCAATAATCCCATGAACACAAAAGAACTTTTACTTCCGGTGGAACGGTTACTCGAAATCGCTCGCCAATGCGTCAAAAAATATTGCGACGAAACACATGATGATTTCGAGGATACCGTGCAAGATGTTTTACTCAATATCCTCCAACGTCAAAACGAGTACGACCCGGTTTTCGGCAAAGTGGAAAACTTCGTAATCTCCGTCGCAAATCAGAAAGCCCGTAACCATGTCCGGAAGCAACGATGCCATGAAAATAAGATTGGTATCAATCGCAACGGCTGTATTCCGTTTCGATGTTCTCCGAAAGACGTCAACGAGCTTGACGCCAATGGCAATCTGGCCTGTATCGACGAATCCATGTTGTTTGCCCAAATTTTTTCGCTCCTCGACGAAACCGATGCCGCTGTGTTGAAACTGCGAATGGCAGGTTACTCGGTGAAGGACACGATCCGTAATCTCGGAATTTCCGTGGATAAATTTTATGAAGCGAGAAAAAATCTTTGCGACAAATTTGAAGATTTTCAAATTTTCCAAAAGAATAACGCGATGCGATGAAATTACTAATTATTGGAGGCAGCTTGCAGCTGCACCGCAGATCGAGCTACCGCTCGGTTGCAAATAATCCGCGAAATGGTCGCTTCGCTTCCGATTTCGCTTTCCGAAAACAGCAATTACGTTTGATCCAATAACCATTTCGGGATGCATGTGGAAATACCTACAGTCTCCCGCCACAGCGAAACGGTTCCTTCTTCTCGACGCCCATGATGTACACCGGCAATCTGCCATTGAGGCGTATGCCTTCGGCTTCAATATTCCGCTCCGCGTTGCTGCGCTCGTCAATTGTCGCTTCAAGCACGGCCTGATAAAATGCCAATTGATGCACGTAGTTGAAGCGTCGGGCGTCGGTTTCGAACCAGGTCAGATCGTCGCAAGTCTTCAGGTCGGCGATTCCCAATTCCGGGTTCAACCAGTCGATGCGGATTTGACACGGGAAATCACGGTATGTTGCGCGAACGACGCCTTCGGCCTTACCTTGGGCGAGCAGTTCACAGGCAACGGGATTCATGCGAACACCAGTGTTCATCGCTTCGATCAAGTCGGCCTTTTCGAATGGAATCACCGGCTTCTGCTGCTCGTCCTGCCATTCAAGAAACTTCTTGGTCGTATTGCCGTAAGGCTTGCCGGTCGAGGGATTGATCGGGCCGCCGATGGCATATTCCAGTTCATAAACGCGGTTGCCTTCGAGGATACGCGTGTGGGCCGCTCGCCCGAGGAAATACG
>BNUO01000215.1 GCA_025997415.1 Campylobacterota bacterium | reverse complement strand
TCGGAAAATGGGTGTTCGGTTTGATGCGTTTCGACTTGCCGATCCCGGATTATACGTCGCTTTGCAAACGAGCCGCCAAACTCGGCATCGATATTGTCGTGCCGAAAAAGAAAGGTAAGATCGACGTCGTCCCCGGCAGCACCGGTTTGAAAGTGTACGGAGAAGGCGAATGGAAGATGAGGACGCAGGTAAAAGCAAGCGTCGGACCTGGCGAAAGTCGCATTTGATGATTGATCCGATTATTCCTCCACAGAAGAACGCGGTATTGACGCAACACGGCAACTGCAAGGGGCCGAAACTTCCGCGTGACGAAGCGATTCGCGGCATCCGCAATTCGCAAACACGGTCGCAAAGGCTGGAAAAAACGGATCAATGTTACGTTGCAAAATACTCAACCATTTTACAAGGCTCGGAATGCCAAAATATCACTGAAATCTTTAGGCAACAACGCCGTACGGCAGCACGTTTTCACCAAACGAGTCCGAGAGCTGGAACGTGCTTGATTACGCTTATTTCGCGGTATGCTGCGGCGGTTATTTCCTGTTCGGCGATTCCATTATCAACAATGACGGCGTTATTGATGACGGGCTGACGCCTTCATGCTGCGGTTCGGCCGTTTATTGCACGGACGGCTATGACAACCGTTTCATCAAGGAAAACGATATTGACACACCCATGCCGGAAGGAGTGGAGATGACATGCTGTCATGCTTCGGACGCCTCGTGCATGTATGATCACGGGGGCTTGGTCGACGAGTTTTACATCTACAGAACATCGGAGGGGCTTTTAAAGTATGACTGGAATACATTTGAGCCCGCCTGACCGGCAGACAGGCCGGTGTAAAAACGCCATGCAAACTGGAAGACCGTGCGGGGACACCATCTACGGCCGGGAGATCATTTGCGTACACTCCGAAACAAAGTGTTTGCGGGACTGCTCCGGAAATTGCCCCCATTTTACACCTGTTATCAGACAGGCTGACGGCAGCCGTGGGCGGGCCGCGTTCACCGGAGGCCGTACCGGCAGATGCTGCGGAAAACCATGAACCGCCGGAAATTGAAACACGGACACCGCGAAACACGGCTCGAATGACGCCGTTTTCGGAAAAGCCCGGAAATAACGGGCTTTTTTTGTTTCTTGATCGGTCTGCCTGTCGCCTGCCCGCGCAGGCGGGGAAGACAGGTTGAAAAAACGGCTCAATTTCGGCTGTTTTGTCAACTGGTTTATGAACGCAGACGGTCAATCTCTTCCGGGGAAAGTCCGGTGATTTCAGTGATGTTTTGGCATTCCGAGCCTTGTAAAATGG
>BNUO01000214.1 GCA_025997415.1 Campylobacterota bacterium | reverse complement strand
GGGGCTGCTGCTGGCGCTTGATCTTATCGTTGCAAGCCCGCTTGTCATTTGGCAACTGTTTTTGTATGAACTTTCGGCGCTTTTGGGCGGATTTTTGGTGCTCACGCTTTCTAGGTTTTTTTCGCCCGTTTCGGCTGTACTCTACGCCGCCGCGCTGATTATGATCGGCAATGGGCTAGACGAACTCTACCTCTACTCGCAGCTTAAAAGCACGGGCGCGTTTGTCGGTGCGCTGGGCGAAACGCTTTTTGTGGTGCTGCCCAACTTTTCGCTTTTCGATCACCAAGGCGAAGCTGTCAGCGGCTACCTCAACTCCCTCGCGGGCTTTTACGCCTACCCGATCGCGTACGCCGCCGTACTCGGCGCTGCACTACTCGCACTCAGCGTCTGGCGGTTTAGGCGATCGGTGATCTAGCTTTGGCGGCTGCTTGTCGTCCTACGCACCCTCTCGCCTTGTCATTCTGAGGAGCGAAGCGACCGAAGAATCTGTGTTAGTATTTAGATTCTTCACTTCGTTCAGAATGACAAGATCTTTCGCATACGCCTTCGGCGCACGCGACCATTCTTTCTTGCGCGGGCAAGAAAGAAGGCAAAGAAACCGCCACGCGGTTGCACTGTCCTAACGGATACCCTCGCATTTCTTGCGGCTTCGGGGCGCTCATACTCTGGGGAACTCGCGCCTTGATCCTCGCCGCTTCAAAATGCTTCGGCAGTGCAAAGCGTGGGAATAGGGATTGCGGCTTACGCCGCAGGGAGTTTAGATTCTTCGGTCGCTGCGCTCCCTCAGAATGACAGGGAAACTTCTTGTCATTCTGAGCAAAGTGAAGAATCTGCAGTCTATCGTGGGTTAGATTTGCGGTTGCTGCTGTTGCTTTTTATCATCGCGGATACCGAGTATCAGTAAAACAATGGCTATGGCGGCAAGCGTAAAGCCCAATATCGTAAAGTTGGTCATTTTGCGCTCCTTTTTTTGTTAAGAGGCGGGGTGTTGCCTGTCTTGCTTGTCATTGTGAATGCCATACAAAATCAGAGCAGTCATAGCGATCATAAACCCGATCACAGCAGGAACGCTAACTGTCAACATCACAACCTCCTATCGTTATTGTATTTCGTTTCGCCTATCGTTCAATTCCGCTAAGGCGCAGAAGAGCCGATGAGTCGGGGGCGCGTCCCATAAATGCGGCGAAGTTTTCGCTTGCCGTGCGGCTGCCGCCCGCGCCGAGTACCTCTTTGACAAACGAGTTTGCGCAGGTGCGATCGAAAATGCCGCGATCGACAAAACGGTAAAACGCGTCGGCGCTCAGTAC
>BNUO01000213.1 GCA_025997415.1 Campylobacterota bacterium | reverse complement strand
TCGGGTTTGGTTTTTCGCTCGCATTTTTGATTCTAATGTTGATCGTGCTGCCGCTGTTTAGCAGCATTGAGAGAAAGGCGCAGTAATGAAAGAGATCAAGATTTTATTTGTCCTCATTCTACTTACGGGCGCTATGTATTATGGTATTGAGCCTTACGCTCACCACATTTTTAACCCCGTTGTGAAGCCGGCTGACTTCAAGTTTTCCGACCTCTTTCCAGCCGATTCCAGCCCTGCGGCGGTTGATATGGAGCGGGGGAGGCTCATCCAGCTTGTCAACGAAGCAAACCCCGAAGAGGGTCGAGACATCGTGCAAAACTTCGGTTGCCAAGCCTGCCACACAATCAAATCGGCGCAAATGTTTCCTTATGGGCTTGGCTCTCTTGAAGCCGAAGAGAAAGCGCTGATCGAGGCAAATGGCTTGCTTCCGCCCGATCTATCCAACGCCGCGAGCCTATACGACGAGGTGTATTTGATCGACTTTATGAAAAATCCGCCAACGCCGTCATTTACCACCAGCCACAGACGCCATCAGCAAGAGCTTTTGGCAGAGGGCTTGGCAACGGGCGGCGATAGTCAAAAACTGAACACGACTTTCACGAAAGCCGTTGAAGGATTTGATAGCAAAATTGGCTCAAACTATGTCAAGATGAACTCGTTTGCGTGGCTGACCGAAGAGCAGCTTGCAAGCGTAGTTAGCTTTTTGCGCACGCTGGCAACTCCGGTCGAGAAGCTGACGCCCAAAGAGGTTACGATCAATGCTTGCGTACGCTGCCATAGCATTGATTACGATCATGTACCGCTCGCCGCTATGCCAAAAGAGCTGGAAAAGTATCTGGGCACAGTGCCGCCCGATCTGTCAATGATGATCCGCTCCAAAGGCGAGGGCTATCTGAACACTTTCATCAACGATCCGCAAAAACACCTGCTGGGTACGAATATGCCCCGCGTTGGTTTAACTGCCGCATCGCAGGCGAAAGTCGTTGCATACCTCAATCAAGTCGGCGATCCAAAGGCGGACGAACGAAACAGTTTGGGCTTGTACTTTGTGATCTACTTCTTGGTTCTCGCTGTGCTTGCCTTCGCGTGGAAACACAATGAGTTCAAGGAGATCGGCAAATAGCCGTTAGCCCTCGTCATTCGCGCCCCCGCTTTCGGGGCGGCGGGCGAGGGAGCACTGGGAGCCGCTACCGTTTTTCTTCGATCGCGCCTTCGGTTTTGCGCAATGACAAACGCTCTGTCATTCTGAGCCAAAGGCGAAGAATCTCATCAAACACAGATGTTTCGCCGCATAGTTCCTCAACATGACGGGG
>BNUO01000212.1 GCA_025997415.1 Campylobacterota bacterium | reverse complement strand
AAATACTGCCGGGTTCATAGGTATTGCTTGCGTCAAATCCCATAAAAACAGTCGTTATATATTGATCAACGCCGCTGCCCGTATCTTTCATAATGCAGTGGGCGGCAAACGGAATCCGTTTATTGTCGGGCGGGTTGATCAGATACAAGCCATCTTTCGCACTTGGGATATACGATTTGGTTTGCGAGCAAGACTCGTAGAGCAGTTGATCCGATTTTAGACCCGGCTGCTTGCTTCCATCTAGGTATTTGTAGCGCGAAAGTTGTTTGAACACCAGCTTGTCCGTTGTGCAGGTGGTGCCGGGCATCTTGATGGCTTGATCGTAGAAGCCATAAGTTGGCGACTTAACGCAATAGATGTTGCTTTCGTCCCTATCGATCGCAAAACTTGTACCAATCAGATTGATACTGTCAAAATCAAATTGACCTTTGTTGCCGTACTGATCTTCATACATCGACTCATGAAGCGAAAGATCGCTTAGGTTGATCCGCAAGTGGTAGATCCCACCCTCTCCTCCGCCAAAACTGATTTTGCCAGTCGTGTGGTTTGTAACCAGAGGCGATATTTCCAATCCGCCGTAACCCTCAAGCATAATGCGTTCGTGTCCTTGATGGTAAAAGTCGCTTGCGCCGTTGGTGGCTGGGTTGCTGGAATCACGAGCCCCAAACAAAAAGTTGCTATTGGGCTTGTCATATGCACCAAGCTTCTTATTTGGATCAGACATTGGCAGAGGCAGATGAACCTGCAACAGATCTTCATCTTTTTTGCCTGCTGCTACCGATTGGTTATACTTTTCTATCCCTGCGCAGTATGCCAAAAACGGCTCGTTAAAGGAGTCATTGACATCGAGATATTTACCGTACTCGCTCTGCGCTGGTTTAATGATAAAGTATCCCTCGTCGCCAACGCCTTTATTATTGACTGTTGCGACAGGAATAGCCAACTTCGGATCAAGGCAACTATGGACATTGCAATCTTTCGCCGATAGCTCAAGTGGCTTTTTCATAATCGCGTCAAGCTCCATCTTCTCTTTCGTCTCCGAGTTGCGATATTCCAAAGTCGCGCCGCTGGACAAGACCTTGATCGCAACATCGCTTGAGATGGTTACGGAGTATTTCATTCTGTATGTCTCGCCGAACACCATTTTCGCGCCGCTCTTCTGTGTGCATTGCGCGACAAGCCCGCCGTATGTTACGCCGCAGTTGAACTGTGATGATATGTTGGTTTCGGCAAAGCCATTAACCTTATAAATACCATCAACGCTCGTTTTGCCCAGATCGATATAGCTGCCCAGCCCCGACTTATCAAAGTTGGCAACTAGGTCAAT
>BNUO01000211.1 GCA_025997415.1 Campylobacterota bacterium | reverse complement strand
TGTTGCAATACCATTCGATCAGAGCGTTTTATACAACCGTAAATTACATTTTTCTTAAACGGGAATTAAAATTGCTTGTAAATATGAGTTTTAATGCAACAAGGGAGTGTAAATATGTTTTGGCAAATAGGCGATGGATTAGTTGGTACTACTCTTTGGAGTATTTCGTTTACGAAATCGCAAATATGAACATTACAATAGCTACATTGGTTGGTTATGAGTTTCGACCACCCAAGTTAGCCGCTGTTGATAGCGAAATCTACCGTCTCGGAAGCGATCGACTTCCGCTTCGTGTCGATACGCAGATGGCGGCTGATTATGAAGCAGCGTTGCGATCGGCTCTAAGCGTTGCAGAAGTTGGCGAGATTGATGAAACAGGTCGCATAGCGGGAGCGGCGGCGAATAAAGCCGCTTCTGCATACGCTGATGTTGAAATGGTGCGGCTGGGCTATGATTTAGCATATATTAGTGCGCCAGCTCCGATCGTCAAAATATTTGAAGATGTTTTCGGCGAAGACATTTTCTTTGGTTACTATCTGCTTTCTATACCAACGCAAAAGTTCTCGTTCGATCCGCCGCAGCTTCATACAATTAGCGATCTAAGCGCTGAAGAGTGGTATAACTTTGATTGGCTCGGTATGCTTAGAGCCATTAATGATGATGACAAAATGACGACAACTTTTGTAGGGATCGATGAAAGTCAATACAAGATTACAACCTTGAAATCCGGTGGTGCTGAACGCTTAAATATGCTTGCAGATCGTCTTAAAGAGATTTTACCGCCTACCCCATCGCCGCAAGATTTTAACGAGGCATTTCTACGACAGGAATTAAGCGGTGAGATAACGCAAAAGTTAAATATTGATTATCCTTCGCCATGGATTGTATTTAACAACATTGTCAGTTGGGAACAAACCGAACGATTTGCAGAGTTGTGCGCAGTTATCGATATGGATTACTACATAAGTACTGATGATGAATTCACCAGTTTTTACAATAACAACCGCGAAGTTATTGATGAGTTGCGAAGTATCACTTCTGCCTACATGATGGTCGGTAGAGGGTTACATCTGTTAAGCGGTGAAACCAACCCCGATCCATCAAACAGAAACTATACCCAGCTTCTATCCAATCTCGCCCACCCAAGCAGTCGTTTTGCCAAGCTGGTCGATATTGCCAAACGCGATCCAAACTACGATAAAGCGCTGGATAAAACGCTATCGTCAAAAGAGCGACAGGCGGCGCAGATTGAGCTAGACAAGAGTCTAAAATCGCTGCTCGATCAGTGGTGGGAGGAGTTTTTGGGAGTGGTCAAAGAGGAGAATCTGCTCAAACCAAACCCGC
>BNUO01000210.1 GCA_025997415.1 Campylobacterota bacterium | reverse complement strand
CCCCCAAACACTTAAAATGGAGATCGAATACGATAAAAAATTGAAAATCAAATTCGATGCCTTAACAAATTAACCCTTTTTACGACGCTCCGTCTCACAATCCGCCTCTGGTGCTCCCTCGCAAAGCCCGAACATTCGCTTCCCGGCAAAAGAAGTGCAATATACCCACATAGGTAAACACTTTTGGAAAATTTGTGTCGATATTTTTGGTTTACGCTCCAGACTGTCATTGATTTACTCCACGGAAAATGGAAATGAAAACTACAGTTCAACGGTTGCGAGTTCTCCATCGGCGCGGTTGCCGAGGTTTTGAAAGACTTTCAGGTCAATGTTGCTGTTGATGAAATGAGTGCTGCCGTCACCGAGGAGAAAATTGGCTCCGCCGGTGTGATGGGAACTGTAGCCCCCGACTTTGTACTGACCGGGCAACTCTTTCGCCCAAACTTTGGCCGGGTCCGCCGTAGGACCACTAATCCATTCTGCCGGTTTTTCTTCCGTCATTGCACCGCCCGTATCGGACCACCGATATGAAGGCTGCTGTGCGGCATATTGCTGTTGTTCATATTTAAGAGCTTCGGAACTCCAGGGGAAGTGTTCTGTATTCAATGCTCCGTTCGGGCTGACCGGCATTGGCCAACTGGAAAACGGTCCGGCCAGGATATTGATCGGATTACCCGTATTGCGGATCGTTCCCGGTGTTCCCGACATCCAGCCCAAACCACCGTAAACAAATGTCCCGCCAAAATAATCGCCTTCTCCGTATACCTCCGGAATAAGTTTTTCCAAAACAACCGGATGATAAGTTCCTTTTGAAGCGGTATGGTCTTCTTCGGACAAATCCGGTTCCTCGCCCTCATCTTCATACTGCGGCAGCAGACATTTGACGGCTCCGTATTGCGGGGTTCGGATGTCTGTGAGAACCAGCGATTCACCGAGCCAGATGGTCGAAGATGTGCCGTCCGGGATGTCGCGGCTCCGCAATTTGCTGTTGAGAAAGAAACAGCCGTTGTTATCGGCATCTATCGGCGTTTCGGTTCCGCCGCTGCACGCCATATAGCTGGGGTTGAGATTACCGTTGTAATTTCCGCCGTCCGAAGGACAGCGGAGAATGGATGGTTTGGAGGAAATCCAGACCGGCTGATTGACGGGATCATAAACGCCCCGGCTGAAGTCAATCTGTTCATAAAGCGGCATCTGTTCCAGATAGGGAAGAATCCGGGGAATCTAGCCGATATGATTACCGATGGGGACATTCCGGATCGGACCGGTTTCATTGACGGTGCCCATCGGCAGCACGCCCCGGTTGTGCTCGAACTGTTTGACGGCCAATCCGACCTGTGCGATGTGATGACTGCACTGAAACCGTCTTG
>BNUO01000209.1 GCA_025997415.1 Campylobacterota bacterium | reverse complement strand
TCTTAAACCAACATTTCTCTATAGCTAATGAAGTAAAGGCGGATTGGAATGACAGATGTTTTGAAGGTGGCGGTTATCGGCGGCGATGGAACAGGTCCGGAAGTCGCCTCGGAAGGCTTGAAAGTTCTCCATGCGGTCGGCAAATTGGAAAATATTACAATTGATGCAACGCATTTCGATATTGGCGGCAACCGTTACCTGAAAACCGGAAAAATTTTGACGGAAGAAGATATTGCGCAATTGAGTCAGTTCAAGTCAATTCTGCTCGGTGCGATCGGACATCCGGATGTTGCCCCCGGTATTCTTGAAAAAGGAATTTTACTTGCCCTTCGTTTCCGGTTTGACCAGTACATCAATCTCCGTCCGGTCAAATTGTTCCCCGGTGTTGAAACGCCGCTCAAAGACAAGACGCCGGATGATCTTGATTTTGTCGTCATTCGTGAAAACACGGAAGATATGTATGCCGGTGTCGGCGGGTTCATGCACAAAAACACACCACATGAAGTTGCGATACAGACCGCCATTTATACACGCAAAGGTTGTGAGCGCTGGCTGCGATGGTCCTTTGAATACACCCGAAAGCGGAACCGCCGCAAAAAATTGACTTTGGTCGGCAAAACAAACGTGTTGACCTACGGTCATGATCTCATTTGGCGCACGTTTCAGGATGTTGCGAAAGAATATCCGGATGTTGAAGCGGATTACAACCATGTTGACGCCTGCTGTATGTGGATGGTCAAAAACCCGGAATACTATGATGTCATTGCAACGACGAACATGTTCGGCGACATTATCACCGATATGGCGGGAATTTTGCAAGGCGGAATGGGGGTCGCCGCAGGCGGAAACATCAACCCTGAGCCGGGCGGAATCAGCATGTTTGAACCGATGGGCGGAAGCGCTCCCAAGTATACCGGCAAAAACGTCATCAATCCGATTGCGACCATCAGTGCAGCGGCAATGCTTTTGGAACATGCCGGATACCAAAAAGCCGCCGACCGTGTCATGAAATCCATCATGACCGTCACCGGCACCAAAATGAAAAGCCAGTCCGCCGGTAAAATGGGCTACAGCACCACCGAAATCGGCGATTTGGTTTGTGAAATGCTGTAGTCTTGCACCGGGGAGGTAAAATGAAAATGTCCTTTGACTTGTGCATTTCAGGTTATCAAATTTGGAAAACTGTGAAAATCACCGCCATGGGACGTTAAAAAAGAATCCCTCCGGCGGCAAACTTGCAGTTTGATCGTTCCACGCAGGCGGTTGAAAAATCCTTCGTAATATGAATCTTTTATGCCCCCCCCGTTTTTTGTAAAGGAGAAAATGAAAATGTTGAAAAATATTTCCCGACGCCGGTTTTTGGGTACTGCCGCAGCTGCCGCC
>BNUO01000208.1 GCA_025997415.1 Campylobacterota bacterium | reverse complement strand
GAAATGCAGCGCTCTCATCGCAGATAAGCGGGTGGGCGAGGAGAGGGTGATCGGCAAAGCCGCGCGGCAGATTAGAAAAACCTTTGTTTGTGCCGCGATCGACGGTTTCAAAACCAAACAGACCCATATCTTTTTCTTTGACAAATAGCCGATCGCCGATCGCCTGCGGCGCGAGAAAGCCTTGTAGTAGGTTGCCTCCTCCGAGTTTTACGCCCGCGTCGAAAAGCTCTTTGGCGCTGCTTGCGCCGATCTTTGGCGCGTACTCTAATATATGTATAAACGCCAGCAGATCGCGCGGCGCGATGATGATCGTCATCAAATCTAGGAGCGCTTTGATCTCTTTGGTGTCGAAAAAACTCGCGCTGCCCTTGCGTTTGCAGGCGATCCCAAGCTCTTTTAACATCGCTTCGATCCCGTCGGCGCTGGAGTTGTTGCGAAAGATCACGGCGATTTCGGGCTTGGAGTAGGGCGATCGTGCGATCCGCTCCGCGATCGACTGGTACTGCTCAAAAAGTTCGCCGTATTCAAGAAGGCTAGGCGCGATCGCGTTGCCGGTTTTGATCACCTCCAACTCTTTGGGGTAGTACCGTTCGTTGTTGGAGATGACGCGGTTTGCCAGCGAGAGAATGTGTCTGGTCGATCGGTAGTTTTTGCTTAGCGTCCAGACCCGCGCGTTTTCGTAGCGTTTGTCGAAGTTGGCGATGATCTCGATCTGCGCGCCGTTAAAGGCGTAGATACTCTGATCGTAATCGCCCACGCAGAAAAGCGAAGGCGCTGCGATCGCTTCAAGCAGACTGTTTTGCAGCGGATTGGTGTCTTGGTACTCATCGACAAGTACTTCAAAGTATGGGCTTGCCACGCCGCCGCGAAGTCTGTCGCGCATACGAAGCAGCAGATCGTTGTAGCCCACAAATCCAAGCTCGATCTTGAGCGCGTCAAAGTCAGCAAACATCGCTTCATAGAGCGATCCGTAGGCGCGGTGGGTTGGGTTGCGGCTTTCCAGCCAGAGCGCGAAATGATCATCGACGCTGTTTTCCCAGAGACTGCGGTAGTCGTAGAGCGCTTGCGAGGTTAGGGGTGCATTCTCGGTGCGCGGCGTCTGTCGAATGTGCTTGTCATAGACGGTTTTGAAGAGCGTTTTGAGTTCGGCGGGCTGTTTGAGCAGCGCCTTTTCGCTGATGAGTTTGAGCCATTTGTAGCTGACCGAGTGGAATGTACCAGCCGTGATCCGTTCTGCGATCTTGTCGCCAAAGACGCGCGAAATGCAGCGCTCTCATCGCAGATAAGCGGGTGGGCGAGGAGAGGGTGATCGGCAAAGCCGCGCGGCAGATTAGAAAAACCTTTGTTTGTGCCGCGATCGACGGTTTCAAAACCAAACAGACCCAT
>BNUO01000207.1 GCA_025997415.1 Campylobacterota bacterium | reverse complement strand
GGCAGCGGCTATGAAGGAAAAGACGGTAAAGAAGGTTTTTCCGCTTACGGCAGTCTCGGTTCCTACTCTGTTACTGTTTCAACCCCGATACCGGAAGCGGTGCAAACCCTTTTCATGCCCGAAACGGAAACCGCGAACCGGTGGACGGTCCGGCTCAATGCCGGCAACGCGGGTATTCTCGAAATCATTGACGCAAATAACGGTATTGTATTTTCGCAGCCGCTTGACACGCTCACACAACTTGTCATCAACAGCAGCAATGACGATGACGAACTGACATTGGATTTTTCCTGCGGCGGAGCCTTTTTGCTGGAAAACGGTCTTGTCTTTAACGGACACCGGGATTCATTCAACACGCTGTATCTTGTCGGTACGGACGGCGATGATTCAGCAACAATCCGAGTGTCGGAAATCCTGCTCAATGGTCTTGTGCTCTTCACGGAAAATGTGAACCGGATCACATTCGACGGCAATACCGGAAATGACACCGCTAAAATCTTCTGCGGAGAAGCGGACGGTATTTTTGTTCTTGCAGACAATTACCTGAACTTGACCGGCAATTATGAAGCGGACATTGTCAATGTCAACCGTATTGATGCCGTCGCTGAAGGCCGTCATGACAAGACTTATATTTATAGCGGGAACAATTCGCTTATTGTCATGAACGGTATTTATGTCAATTATTTCGGACAGGATCAATCGTACCGTATCTGGCACAGTGAAAGCGTGACGGCTTTCAGCATTGACGGCACCAACAATACCGTATTGCACACCGGTTCCGGCGGTTTGGACTATTATACACTTCTTGAAAATTACGGCGCGATGAGTAATTCCTCCGGATCATACCGTCATGAAATTTTTGACTTCAAAAACGTCATCACGGAAGATGACTTTTCACCGCAGGCACGACCAACATCTTCTTTTACTGATTGGGATGATAACTTTCTCGCATTTCTGGCTGATGAACAACTCCGTCAACTCCGCAAACAGAATGACACTCCGGATAATTGGATGGCCGAATTTGAAAAACTGGCATTGCTGGATTTGATGATGAAGTAAACGCTGGATTGATTCCCTCGAAGGATGAGCCTGCATCCGTAAACTTGGCGAAGAATTATACCGTAATCGGTATAATTCTTCAGTTGTTCCTCATTTGATCTTGGTGGTTTCTGAAACATGGTTATACTCTCATCCATGTATACATTTGATGCCCAAATCCGTACTATATTTCCGGTTACGATTACCGTATCGGTCGCTCATACCCTTTGTATGACTATTGCCGCGGCGGCGTTTCTTGCTCCAGTGGGCGCTCTGGTCCACATCCAACTTCGCGCCGATCACCTGCTCATGGCCCACGCGTTCGCTTTCCCTCACATTCTTCCTCCTCTCTT
>BNUO01000206.1 GCA_025997415.1 Campylobacterota bacterium | reverse complement strand
ATCCCGCCTGCGTGCGAAGCAAGTGCTGTATTATCCGAGATGACCGAATCTGTAATGCTCACGTTTTCCGAATAATAAAATACGGCTCCGCCCCCGACTGATGTTAAAGCGGTGTTACCGTAAATTCGCGAATTTGTGACCGTTATATCATTGGTTTTGGAAAGATACTGTTCCGATGTGGAACGGGTGACATAAAGACCGCCGCCAGCCTGTGCCGCGTTGTTCCGGATGACAGTGTCGGAAATCATGTTCTGACCGTTCGAATAAAGTGCAATGCCTCCGCCGTATCGGGATTCGTTATTTTCAAAGATCGAATCGGTGATCATGACATCGTTACAGTAAATTGCATAAAGACCGCCGCCGTTGTAACTGCTCGTCGACACGGCATTGTTTTGAATGACGCAGTTTTCAATGATCAAGCTATTACTGTTGGCCGCATAAACTCCACCGGCGTTGGTTGATGCCGCCGAATCATGAATCACAAGATCACGAAGCACGCCCGAAGCATAATCAAAAGCGATTGCACCGCCGCCTGATGCCGACTTGCCGTTGGCGAGCGTCATTCCGGCAATGCTCACTGTCGTATCGGCATTGTTCGCATAAAAGACGCGCGAACGGTCATTGCCGCTGACCGTCAATGTACCGGAGCCGGAACCGATGATGTCAACGGAATCGGTCAGTAACAATTGTGTACCGCCAAGCGTGATTGTTCCCTGGAGATTCGGTGCAAAAGTAATCAGGTCTTTACCGCTCGAACCGTTTGCCAGTGCCGCCGCTTCCCGCAAACTCAGCACGCCGTCATTTGCGTTCACGGCATCCAGAAGCGTGTCAACCACATACGTATGCGCATAATCCGAACTCTGACCGGCGGCCTGAACCTTGCTGTTCATGCCGTTCATCTCCAGGGTCAGCACCTTGCGGAAATATCTTTCCGATGTGAGCGGGCCGTAAACACGGTCAATTCCTTCATGATAAAGACCGTAAAACTCCCCGAAGGAAAGCCGCCCGTAAACTTCATCGTCAATGAACTCACCGGCATCCTCCGAAAATATTTCTTCGATATCCGGTATCGATTCCGTTATGTCTTCCGGATAAGACAGATGACCTGTCATGAAATCCGAAGCGTCCCGCAGATTTTCGGAAACGGTCACGCTGAGCATTTGCCGTTCCTCAAGAGGCTCCAAATGAAGAAAACGCTTTTTCGGTGTATTACCTTTACGAACCTTTTTATCACCTGCAACCAGATTTTTTAACATGTTTGCCAACGTTTTCATGACATTACCTCTTCATGCCGGCACTTGATTCAATTTATTCGGAAACTACTGCATTGTCACACTGCTTCGCGTTCAACGCAACCGCCTTCCGTTTTCCTGTGGTACGGGTTATTTTATATTT
>BNUO01000205.1 GCA_025997415.1 Campylobacterota bacterium | reverse complement strand
CCCCATTTTTGCGGCGGCGAATTGAAACGTCAGCCAGTCAGGAACGTTATTCGCCCAAATACCGATGTGATCTCCTTTGGCAATTCCGATTTCGAGAAGCCCTTTGGCCATCCGGTTGACCCGTTGGTCGAAATCTTTGAACGTGAATCTCAGTCCCCGGTCGGGGTAAACCACGAAATCATGCTCCGGATATTTTTCGGCCATTTTTTCAAAGAAAACGCCGATAGTGTCATCGGTGAAAAGTTCGGACATAAAATTCTGCTCTGTTTTTTGATTTTGGCTCAATCCTAACCCTGATTGATGCAGCCGAAGGCTTCCGTCGGCAATTTTATACCGTAATCGGCATGGATTCAACGCTTCGTGTGACACAAAACCGCGGCCACATTGGGACGCTTGCCTGTTCTCCCACAGGAAATTTAAAGCGGCTTGAGTATAGAAGTGATTTGCCGCATTGGCGGACACGGCGAACAAACCGGAAAACAACATCGTGTCCATGACAAACGGTTTTGTGTCCATATCCCCGGTCTGTCAAACGATGGTATACCGTAAAACCATGAAATAAAAACCAAGCATCCAAACGGTCAGTGGTTGATGATGCCCGGCGAACATGGTTCTGTCAGACCGTCAAACAGACGATTGCACATCCGGCAAATGTACCCGATGACGGTCCGGTTGTGTACTCAAACTACTTTAATTTTCCCGCAATGATGGCGTTAAGACGTTTGCTGTGTTCCTCGTCGCTAAGGGCATCGCTCTCAATTGACATCCAGCCGTTGTAGTTGACCTGTTCTATTGTCCTCCGGACGGACGGCCAGTTGATGTCCCCTTCGCACAATGGCGGCCAGCTGCCTCCGGAAGGAGACGACTTATCAACTTTGAAATCCTTGACATGCAGTTTGACAATAGTTGATCCGCAAGCAGTGAGCCATTCCTCGGTGGGGGCGTATTTGACGTGGTTTCCCAAGTCAAGATAGGTTTTCACCCAGGGATTGTCAAAGTACCGCACAAAAGCGGCGGCCAGTTCCGGTTTCACCCAAAGATTGTTCCAGACATTTTCCACTCCGATAATCACGCCGACCTCGGCTGCCACGGGAATCAATTCCTCAATGGCGGAAATGGAAAGTTCCGTGGAATGGTTTTGAGCTTTGATATATTCTTCATAAGGGGCATTGTTCCCGTCAACCACTTTGCGGTCCTTCGATTTTTTCCTCTTCGGTGTCATGACTCCAGGCATCACCGGTGACACCGAGATTCTGTTGGGCGATTTCACGAAGCCGGAATTTCTGGATTTTACCACTTGCTGTCATGGGAAATTCTTTCACGAGAAAAATATGTTGCGGAACTTTGTATCTTGCAATTGCGTTTTTGGCGGCATCGCGAATATCATCTTCCGTCAGCATGACGCCTTTATGAAGAAT
>BNUO01000204.1 GCA_025997415.1 Campylobacterota bacterium | reverse complement strand
ATCAAACCGCCGCCGTCGCCGTGGATTTTGCCTGCGGTTGTTTTCATGACCTCTTTCGGTGTTTGGGGAATGCCGCAAATGGTACATAAATATTACGCCATCCGGGATGAACGCCAGATTTTCCGGGGGGCTGTTGTCGCCACCGTTTTTGCATTTGTGGTTGTCACTGCGGCCTATTTCACCGGAACAATGTGCCAGCTTATGGATGAAGGCGATATCGTACTCAATAACGGAAAAATCGCCTATGATGCATTGGTGCCGGTACTCCTTTCCAATGTGAAGTATTTTCCGCAATTCATGATGGCTGTTATTTTGTTGCTCGTGCTTTCGGCGTCAATGTCAACCCTTACGTCACTGGTTCTCGTTTCCGCGTCGGCTGTTACCATTGATTTGTACCAGGGCTATCTCAATCCCAAGGCAACGCCCAAGCAGATGCTTTTCCTTATGCGGATGTTGAGCGGCGTGTTCATTTTGGCGTCATTTGTCATTACAGTCAGCCAAATCACTTGGATCGTGACGTTGATGTCGGTGTCCTGGGGCGCGATTGCCGGTTCATTCATGGCACCGTTTTTATATGGTCTGTTTTGGTGTATAATTCCGTAAGAGCAAAGGGGTATCTGGTCCTATAAAGAGAATGAATGTATACCGGACACAAAACCGCGTCCTTGTTGGAACGCCCGCGTTTTTCTCACGGGAAATTTAAAACAGCTTGAGTATAATCAGATGAAGTTTATGAACCGAAGAACACTTATAATATTGATAATCATTCTGACAGTTTCTTCTGTCCGGCAGGCATCTGCTCTGGACCAAGCCGTCGTTCAGCTGGGAAACGAACAGAAAAAACTCGAAGGACGGATCATTGCCGAAGACATTGAGGGAAATCTTGTTCTCGAAGGACGGGACGGACAATGGTATAAAGTTGAAAAAGTGAATCTTCTTGCCAAATCGTCAAATAATGTGCCGTTCATTCCTTACACACAGGATGAAATGATCCCGCTTTTGGAAGCGGAATTTCCGCCGCCGTTCAAAGTTCAGAAAATCAAAAATTATCTCATCGTTTACGACACTTCCACCGCTTATGCCTTATGGTGCGGGTCGCTGCTGGAACGGCTGCAAACGGCTTTTTTCAATTATTGGAAAAAAAAAGGTCTGGAACTTCATGAACCGGAGTTTCCTCTGGTTGCGGTCATCTTTGCCGACCGCAGGGATTTTATCATTTGCACAAAAAGAGAAGTGGCCGACATTGGGGAACAAATCGCCGCATATTATAATTTTAACACCAACCGGATCGTCTTTTCGGATCTGTCCGGTTTTGAAATGCAATCGGAAGAGGCCAAACGGTTGACGAAATCCAAAACCCTGGAATTTATGACCCGTCCTCGAGCCGACCAATCCATTTCGACGTTTGTTCATGAGGCAACGCATCAAAT
>BNUO01000203.1 GCA_025997415.1 Campylobacterota bacterium | reverse complement strand
ACGTGTGGAGCCGAGACGCGGAACCATTGCCCGGGCAAGCCGGAACCGCCGTCATATTATTGTCACAAACGTCGATCAGATCGTGATTGTCGGAAGCGCCGCCGAACCGAGGCTCAAGCCGAATCTGATTGACCGGTTTATTCTCACCGCAGAACGTGCCGGGAGCAAAAACCGTAAGTATCCCCAGGTGGTTACGGTACACATCAAAGCAACGGAACTGGTGTACGCCGTTTTTGCTGCAAATGTCCAGCCGGGCTTGATATCGTACCATATCGGAAGCGTTGTGACAAGATTTATACCGATCCAGAAGGAAATGATTGAAAGCCATTTGCTATCATTTTTCAATACCGATACATGAATTCCCGCTCTGCTGTTTACCCAGGCAGCCGGAAAAACCACAATCCATAATATTCCAAAAACAAGTCCCGGCAGAAAAAAGGAAAATCCTGCAGCTTGCGACACATCGGGAGCAACACCGAGAGTGTTCAAGCTGCTCTCAACAAACTTGGCAAGATAACCGCATCCTAAAAACCCGCTGACCATGCAGAAAAGCAGAAGAACAGCCTGAATATCCGGCGGAATGGGAGGAAACAATTCGGCCCGTTGTTTGTGGTAAGCTATCGCGGATTCCGCCAGGATTTGTTCCCATTCCCGGCGGGTTTCGGCGGAATGTCCGACAGGAACGATGACCGGTTCTTCCGCATACATAACCCCTTTTCCGGCGGACCGTTCCGGAATACGGCATGAGTCTGGAAATTCAATCAGCGGCACGTTGGCGCCGAATTGAAATGTCCATATTCTGTCATTCATGGGAAGAGTTGCCCAAGTACGGCGTCCGTGAAATCAGGAACATTCCTCAAGCGGTGCATAATAAAGAGGCGGCTGGTCTTCATAAGGATAATAAGTAAAGACGTTATTCTGCAGTTCAGCATATCCACTCTTTTTCGGTGTATACCGGCTGTGAGATGCCGCAATAAGACAGCACGGCGGAAACACACACGAGGCGGCAATGATGAATCCCCCAAACAATCTGAGACGTTATCCCCCATAAGGCCATAAGAACCAACGGACTCAACAAAACAAGAGCAAGTATTTCCAGCGACAATAACGTTAAAAGAAAGCGCCGGAAATCCGCCGGGTATAAATACTCTTTCATAATGTCACCTTTATTTTCGTTTTAATTTACCTTTTGGGAAACTTCGGATGCGTTTTGTTACACTTAAAGTCGAGATATTTTGTATACGTAGTAAGTAATGAAAACAAAAAATTTAAAAACATGGATATAGGATCTCGCTGCGAGATATTAAAAAACTTTTCGTATATTCCGTGATTCATTTCGGCGTCGTAAGGTTTTGATAAACGGAGGCGGATACTTTTGTCAGTTCACCGATCAGCGGAGAGCCGTCGGCACCTGATTTTCATCGAAAGTTCGG
>BNUO01000202.1 GCA_025997415.1 Campylobacterota bacterium | reverse complement strand
CCCGGGCAAACATACCGCCACACATCCGTTTTCAAATTCGGAACGGACGTAAAATAATCCGCTTATGTGATGCAAAACCGCATCCTTGCGGGAAATTTATACTCAAACGACTTTGATTCCCGTGAAGTGTTAAGTCCAACCGGCTACGGTATAAAGCAGCTTGAGTATACAATACACGATATTTTATCATGGATTTTCCAATTGCTTGCGGTGAGCGATGGAACTGCAAGTTCCGCTGTCGGCGACAAAAAATAAACGTCATGTGGAGAAGACTTTCACAAATTTCCAAATCTGATAACGCGGAATACACAGATCAGAGGATGTTTTAATTTTACCTCCCGGCGGGGAACGTTATTGACGAATCATAGGACGCTCATATTTCCTTATGGGAAATTTATTCATATCAAACCGCTAACACTCA
This sequence comes from Campylobacterota bacterium, assembly GCA_025997415.1. GTDB lineage: Bacteria > Campylobacterota > Campylobacteria > Campylobacterales > SZUA-545 > JAIRKM01. The sequence continues at coordinate 1,019 of BNUO01000202.1, read as the reverse complement.
ATTCCATACCAATGCCGTTCCAACAATTTGACCGTACCCGTCTAAAGCTGAAACCGATCAGCGAACGCATTGCCGGGTTCACGCAAAAAGACATGATTGATGCGGAAAGACCGGTGCCGCTTGAGCATCCGGTACTGGATGTTCTGGCCGACCGGGTCCGTAAAGCCCGTGACCGCAGGAGTACCGTCATGTGGATGCTCGGGGCATCCGTGATCCACCACGGAAACGGTCCGGTGCTTGTGAAATTGATGGAGGAAGGTTACGTCAATCATTACGCCATGAATGGTGCGGCGGCATTTCAGGATTTTGAACTGGCCATGACTGGTGGGACGCTTGAAAATTTTGTGAAATATGTGAGCGAGGGACAGTTCGGACTCTGGACACAGACCGGTGATGCTTTCAACAAAGCATTGCAGGAAGGAGCCGCAGACGGACTCGGTTTCGGGGAAGCCGTCGGACGGATGATCGACCGGGAGGATTTTCCATACAAAAAAAACAGCCTTCTTTGGAATGCTTACAAACTTCACATTCCGGCAACGGTTCATCATGTCTTCGGCTGTGATGTTTATCAGGAATTGGCAAGTTTCGCCCCTGCCGCCGCCGGAAAGGTTTCGCATATTGATTTTTTGATCTACACGCAGTCAATCATGAATCTTGAAGGAGGCGTTTTCTATAATTTCGGTAGCCGCACCATCGGGCCGGAAGTTTATCTGAAAGCGCTTTCAATGTCCCGGAACGTTGCACATCAGCAAGGAAATAAAATCGCTCATTTCACAAGATCGGCAGTGCGTCGTGTAGGGAAAGTGATTGTTTTTACGTTTATATCACTAATAATGAAATTTATAAAAATAATAATAATCATACTAATAATAATAATTTTACGTTGCTAAAACATCTTGTTAAATGATTAAATGTTTTGTACTTACCAAGTCAGTACTTTTTTTCACAAGCATCAAATTCAAAAACGACCAAAAAAACCTTTCTACTTATTTTTACCGATCTGACACACCTCTTCTATG
>BNUO01000201.1 GCA_025997415.1 Campylobacterota bacterium | reverse complement strand
AACGCACGGGATGGCTCCGAATGTTGCCAACGCCGTCAATGCGTTAAGTGCGTATTCTCATCGTTTTCCGGCAGGCAGTCCGCAGAATCCGGCGGCGTTTTTGCATACGCTCCGGCGAACCGGCGGAATGTTACGGCACATTGTTTCGCGGGTTGCGGATTGCGGCAATGATTACACGGGGCGGACAAACCGTTTGGCGCATCATTGGCTTGTTGAAGAAAATGATGTTTGGGCATTGCCTTGCGGACCGGCGGCGTTGGCGGCGCAAGCGATTTTCCGTACAGAATGGAATGAAGCATCGCGGGAGTTACCGCCGAAGGATTTAGAGAATATTTCGGTCAGTGTTCAAAAATGTACGGAATGGGAACGGTTGACGGGCGATGCGGGCTGGGCGGGCATCGTTGCGGAACGTTCGGAGAAGGGTGACCCGATTAGCATTATCTTCAAAGCCGGAATGAATCCGCTTGCGCTCTTGGCGGGAAGTGTTTGCGCTGTTGCCGCCGGAAGTTCGTTGGCAAACGTCGTTTAGTACGTTTTTCATTAAATCGCAGGAATCGGCAGGGGCAAGCCGCGAGGATAGAATCCAAGTCAAGTGTTTTCTCGAAGGCACGGAGGAAGCGAACTTTGCGAGGCAGTCGCCGAATACGCTGGTTATTGATTTGCGTCAAAAATTGCCGACAGGCCAGCAACTATTCGCGGCAGAGGCTTGTTCCGCACCGGGGAAATACGTCGAAGCAGCGAGAACGGGCGTTAGCACCAGTTTAGCCCCGGTATCAACGGTGCGGGCAAAATCTCCATCTGAACACGATGCCTCGTTTACGACACCGGTACCTTTTACAACGCCGATTCCTGCGGTTCCAGAGAAGGATGTTTTCGATATTGACAACTTGCCGATGAGCGTTCCGAAAATGAGCCGCGGATTGAATGCGGCGGATTGGGCAAAGGTAAAACCTCGGAAACAGCAATCGCCGTGGCTGATGCTATCGGCTTGCGCTGTCGTGGTGCTGTTGGGGTTGGGAATTTTAGTGTGGCTGTTCGTCGGCGCAAAAATGGCAGAGCAACAGACGCAAGAAACGGAGGAAAAGAAACCGGAACAAGAACCGCTGGATAGCCCCAGTAACGAAGGTGCGGGCAAAGCGGAAACGAAATTGGAAGAAAAATCAGAACCGCAGGTTAGCCCCAAAACCGAAGGTACGGACAAAACGGAAACGAAGCCGGATGACTCACAGTCGAATCCGGAAAAGGAAAAAATGAAAGCGGATGATAGGACAAGAAACATGGAAATTAAAATTGCGTTAGACAAATTGCCGAAAGTTTGGGAAGGACTTGCGCTACCGAAACCGAAGTTTGAACCGTTACTGCTTGCAGAAATTCTGAAAGTTGAAGGAGTAAAACCGGATGATATAAAAATCGAATATGTTCCGTTTGTTGATTTGGAGAAAACGAAAGGTGATGACG
>BNUO01000200.1 GCA_025997415.1 Campylobacterota bacterium | reverse complement strand
GGCATTTAGAATCAAGAGCGACAACGCGATCAGCCGAGAATCTTGCGTTTCAGGTCGTTAAACTCGTCATCAGTGATCGCGCCTGAATCGTGTAGTTTTTGGAGTTTTTCTAGACGCTCAAATTGATTGTCAAGTGCTCTTCGATCGTTGTTTTGTGCCGTAACATAAGTTGGTTGCACGCTTTGCGGTTCAGCTTCAATGCCGTTTGGATTCTCGCCGTACTGATTGTTTCCTCGCTGGCTGTCCTTAAACCCAATAAACAGCAGAAACGCAAAACTGATCGCTGGAACAAAAAGCAAGACAGCCCACGCCCCACTTTGACCAATATCATGAAGTCTGCGAGAAAAAAGACAAAGCATACCAATTGACAGCCAACCAACAATGCCGCCCCCGATACATATCAACCAAGTCCAATTCGTTTTTATGGTTAATATCATAAATGCCAATGCCACAACATACAACGCCCAGCTTGCCCAATACTCGCTTCTTGATGATCGCCCAAACACTTCATGCTTAAACATGCGCATCGCCTACTCCTAGCATTGTTTTGTTCAACTCAAAACCTTGCGTTTCAGGTCGTTAAACTCGTCATCGGTGATCGCGCCTGAATCGCGCAGTTTTTGGAGTTTTTCTAAATGCTCCAACCGATCATTAAATATCTGCTGATCGTCAATGCTAGATACTGTTGGTGCGGACTGCGTCGATTGTGAGGGTTGCACAATCTGTGCTTTTTCATCGATGAAATCAGCATTGCTTTTTTTATCGATTGTGCCAAGAACAAGCACCAAAATAAATCCGGCAACCGACACAATCAAATATAATGCTTCAAAAACGATATTTGGGCGCATACTAGGAGATCTATACATAATAGTAAGCATATATATTGAAACGAGCAAAACGAAAAATAGTAATACCCAAGCCCAACTTCGCCCAACACCACAAAGTCTTCGCGCGGTTACAGCAACTGCTGAGTTTAACAGCAAAAACACGACAACGATAATGACAACGGTTGCCAACATAATAGAAACCTTCAGCCACTCGGCAAAACTGTCCAACTCTTTCATACTTGGCATAATGATTAAAGCCATTATAGCAGTAGCAAATGCCGCAAGGACAATCCAATAATCGCGTTTGGTTGCTCTTCCAATATAATGTGGAACAAATATGCGCCGATTGATCCTCTCAATATCTTGCGCTTCATCAATGTATTTGTTGTTTTCAGATTTGCTGTTTGCTATACCAATATACAACCAATATACCAACGAAACAATAGGCACAAGATTCCAAAAGAGACCATATCCGCTTTGACCCATATCGTGAAGCCGCCGCACAGAAACAGCTACAAAGCAGTTGATCAGCCAAACTGCAATGGCTATTGAGGATATGCCGATAATTGCCATAACTGCTCTCACAACAACCGATAAATCCTCCTTGTTTGGAAAGACAGTTATAAAGCCAA
>BNUO01000199.1 GCA_025997415.1 Campylobacterota bacterium | reverse complement strand
ATGGATATTGTTGTGTTTGTCACATTACCGATCAGTTGTTAAAAAGTGTAAGCAGAAGAGCCTGGAAAGCAGACATGTGTTTTTGCAGACTTGTTCTTCCATGATATATCGAAAGATATAATTTGGATATATAGTGTAGATGGGTAAACAGTAATTTGTCAAACTAGACAATATCGATCAAAAACGGAATCTTGCTCTCCTCAAATGCCTCTTTTAGCTTCGCGATCGAGCCGTCTGTTTGACCAAAATCTTTAATTGACAAATCTAGATCGCTACCGCTGTGTGCATCGCCGCCCACTCTGCTGCCGTACGCCCATACGACAGCTTTGGGATACAGCCGTTTTATGATCGCACAAATTTCCGCTAAATACTCTTGTTTTATGAACAATTCAACCATTGGCGATCGTATCTCTTATGCGTTTTGAATCTGTTATAAAATCGGCGATCAACAAAACCGTTCGATCGGCAAACTCTTGCCCGTAATCGTGAGCCGTATCGTTGCGATTATCGCGGTATGCAAGCCACCTAATCACTTCGTTTTCATCAAGTAGTCCATGTTTGTGCGCGTTACGAAATAGATCTTTGAATGTAAGCTGATCGACAGCTTTTTTACTCGCAAAAAAGGGCAGTATTTTCTTTTTAAGCAATTTGCCGCTCTGCTCCAATGTAATTTCAAAACTTTTCACCAGCGAATTGCGATACATCTCATAATCGATCGATCCATTTTCGCTGTTTTTTAAGCATTGATATGACCTCTCCAGCGTATCAATGCACTTTGTCAAAAACTCCGTATTGATTTCACCCATTTTATTTCCTGTTTTTATTGTATCCAATCCGTTCAAAAGCCCTGATAGACAAAAGCGGAGCTGATCTGCTCACAGTCGCGTTCGGATACTCCTGCATTGCGGGCGGCTTCGTACCAATTTTTTGCCACTGTTGTGGCGATCGTTTCTATGATTCGTTTCGCTTCCGACTCGTTAAGCATAAATCGCTTGCACTCCGAGAGCAGATTCGCAGTATTGGCAAACCGTCCCATATTTCCGCATATCATTGCCAAATCACGGCGATCAATAGCAATCACGGGTGCGGGTGTCAGGTCATATGCGGGTGAGAGCCGCCAGTCGGCGCAGGCAATAAATGCATGGTTACGCGGGTGATCATCGCTGTTGGAAATCACGGCATTAAATACCATTTGAAGTGCCCAGCAGCAGCAACTTCTCCGCCTGAATATGCACAAAATCCGGGTGAAGTTCATCGCGCATTATTTCATCCGCCGCCTGTTGCAACCGCTCCAAGTCGATCGTTTGATTGAACTTTTGCAGCGGCGCGGGCGGCTCAACGCCAACTCCAAAACCCAATGCACCCACACGATCATCGGGCAGAACGGAAGAGCGGCGTGTAGGGGAAGAGGGTGTCAGGACGTGTAGAGCAGCGGGGGCGCCGTGCAAGATAAAAAAAAAAA
>BNUO01000198.1 GCA_025997415.1 Campylobacterota bacterium | reverse complement strand
TCGCCGTTCGCTGCGAAGGCGAACCAATCAGCGTGTTCTACACGATCTTGGCAACCGTGAAACGGGTCGTCCCGTCGAAGTGGAATACTTTTTTTCCATTCATCGCAGAAATAACCATAAGCGGGATGATAAACATAAACCGTTTTGCCCCGGTACGGATCAATTTTTTTGTGAATTTTTGTTTGAAGGTCCGTTAGCTCGGCAATAAATTTTTCGTAATTAACCTGATACATTTCCTTTCCCGCCGGATCAACAGTGTTTAGAGCGGTGAGAATTGTTCCGGCCTGTTCTTTGATCATCGCCGGACTCATCCAGACATGCGGGTCGGTACCGTCATTGCTGCATTCGGTTCCATCCTCATGATGGTGATGATGCTCCGCACCGCGAAGGTGCAATCCCTGCCGGGTGTCAATCACTTTCAGTTTTTTGGCCGTAGCCTCCAACCGGGGAAGAAAATTGTCCTCCGGCGGAAAACCGGTGCGGAAAAACAGGGAACTTTTGGCCAGATTTTTGATCTTTTCCGGAGACGGCGTGTAAGTTTCCGGCTCCTTTCCGGCTGGAACAAGCACTTCGATATTGATTCTGCCGCCGGCGATTTTTTTAACGAAAAACGCTTGCGGTTCAATGCTGACGACTACGGAAATTTTACCGCCGTTGTCCTCCGTGATCGGCCCCTGATAGATTGCCGTCCCCAACACGCCGAGAATAATCAATGCGGCAGCAACACAGAGTAGAATTGCAAAATGATTTTTCATAGAGTGAATTGCTTTCTGTGTTTTCAATTTTTATTAAACATCCGTTACTTTTTTACTCCATGGGAGAGGGGAATTGGTGTTTACTTTGTGCCTGGTTAATACACAAACTGCAAGCCGACGGTGCCGGTTTGGAGGTTGGAACGGGTACCGAAATCGACGGAATAATCACCGTAGATCATTTTGGTGCGTTCTTCATCAAGCGTCACCTGGAATCCGAGAGTGGTGGTCACAAAGGTTTTTCCAAGATCGACTCCCCGGATGCTGAACGGATTTCCCTGATCGAAACGGACAACAGTTGTTGCATTGGCATCTCCACCGAAGATATAGCGGTAATGAGCGCCGCCAAAGACGCTGATATGGGAACCGCCCAACTCGCCCATCAGGCCGATCCGCCCGACATGCCGAGTGAGGTTGCTTTTTTCACCGTAAAGTTCGTAATTGGTGGTTCCCCCTTCGGCAAAGGAGTTCAACTTGCCATAGTAATAATCATACCCCGCAACAGGTTTGAGCACTAGAGTACCTCCGTTGTAAAGCGGACTGGCAACTGCGGCAGTTGCGGTGTAATTGGTTCGCTGATGACTGGCAACGGCAGTTTCCCCCCGAGCCCGGCGTGTTGTGTCGTAATACTGTTTTCCGGCACCACCCCAGGCTTTCAGTTCAAGGGCTTCCAAAACCCGGGATGAAACATAACCGCCGATGAAATAATC
>BNUO01000197.1 GCA_025997415.1 Campylobacterota bacterium | reverse complement strand
CAATCGCTCCTCCTGAAAACAGCGTGCAAGATATAAGAGATTCAAAGGGCAGCGATACCACCAATAATGTTGCCAACGAGATTATAAGAGAGGTGGAACAGATCGCTCCACCAATCGTTGAACTGCCAGCTCCGCCACCACCGCAAACAACTCCGCCACCACCCGAACCTGTGTGGGAGTATTGGAGTGTCGGTGGTGGGACAACGCCAGACAAGCCCGATGGCAAAAGTCAAGTCTTTGATCATCCAGATCCATATGTGGGTTGGGGACTGCTTGTTGATGATGCCTATTTCTTACAAGGTTGGTCTAACAACGATCCAGCCGACACGATAAAAGGCGGCTATATCAATGGCGTTATTACAGATACAAGCGTAATACAAGGAATGATAAACGGCGCCACTCCTCCTACAGTAACTTACGGCGGTGCGAGTGGTTTTGCCATAGATGGGGTGATCACCTATGGCAACACGGCTATTGATCGCATCGACTCTACTAATCAACACTTTGAATTGAACATTAATTTCAGCACTCCAGCCAATGCGCTTAGCGGGTCTATGGAGTTTAGGGCTAGCGGATCGCCCCATCATGAATGGAAACTAGACATTGCGACGATGAGTAATGTTCCTCAGTTGGGTACAACAGATGTCTTTAAAGGCACACTAACGGATAGCGGCGGGGCAAACGCAGGGTATGGTGCAAGCGGTGCGTTTAACGGCAAATTCTATGGCGACAACGCGCAAGCGGTCGGCGGCACATTTACCGTACAGAATCCGATCGGAGTAGCCGACGAGGCAACCGTTAATGGTATGTTTATAGGGAAACGCTAACTGCGTTTGGCAGAATGACATACACATGTCATTCTGAACGCCCTCACCTGTCATTGCGGCGAAAGCCGCAATCTCGTATTAAAGCCCATTTGATAGAGTAAATATCCTACGGACAATGTCGAGGAGTTTTGCCACAAAATCAACGGGCGCGGCTTCGACAAACTCAAATGTCCGCGCTTTATAGTCGAGCGTAACGATCTGATCGAGCAGGACAGTTCCTTTGGTTGCGAGATCGGTAGGCAGATCGACATAGAGCGGCAGTCGGCGTTTGGTCGTGGATATTGGCGCAACAATCACCACATTTGAAAATTGCGAAACGATGTTGTCGCTCAACACAATAACAGGGCGAAACCCTTGCTGTTCGTGTCCTTTGCGAGGGTTGAGATCGACCTTGATAATCTCGCCCTGCTGCGACACGCTTACCATTTTTCGTTGCCTACAGCTTCACCGAAATCTACGATCGGTTCACGCAAGCCATCATCAACATAATCACGAAAAAGGTATGCCAAAGAGCCATCGTCCTGAGTCGTCTGCGGGCGTTTTGTGTGCGTGATAAACGACACCACTATGCTCACCTGCTCTTGGCGCATATCTTCGGGTATGTCCATAATTGGCAACAACTCATCGGCTGGCATCGTGCGTAGGATATTTAC
>BNUO01000196.1 GCA_025997415.1 Campylobacterota bacterium | reverse complement strand
TGCATCAACCGGATCGCTCTTTACCGCGTATCTTTTTAACAAGCATTTATTGAGCTTGTGATCCGTGAGTCTGCCGAATACTCACGGATTGTTTTCTTTAGAGCGATTCAAGAATTTGTATACACGGAATTATGAAATGATGTTAGATGTTTTTTTGGCGGGATTTCCCCCCCACTTGGCAAGGAGTCGCCCATGCTCCCCATTCCGGCCGCGATGAGAATTCATATTCCCGGCGATTGCAACGGCGGCATGGCTGTGATGGATAATTTGTCGGCACGCAAGGGCGAGGATGTTGAAATGTTGATTGCCTCGAAAGAAGCCAGTGTGTTGTACCGTCCGCCGTACAGCCCCGATCTGAATCCGGTTGAAAATAGTTTTGCCAAAAGAGAAGTCAATTTTGCGGAAAGAGAAAATTCGCGATGTACACGGATTACAAAAATCCCTCTTGGAAGCGAACCAATAGTTTACGAAAACTGTGTGCCAAAACCACTTCCGACACGACGGAGCGTGCGGTACAGACAGCAAAGTGGACACCAATACCGGTTTGGTGAGTCTCTATTTTGTGCAACAGGCCGGACTCCCCAAAGCTGATGAAGCTCACAATGCGTTCTTCAATGCTGCCAAACCGGCGAAGTGAAACCATCAAATTTTGCATTTTTTGATTTGTGTTTCATTTTTAATCCGCGGAAATATATACTGTAGTCAGTAAGGCACAGTGCTTCGCGTTCAACGTAACCGCCTTCCATTGACTAGCTTGCATCATTCAAAATTAACAATTTGCTCCCACGCACAGAGTATAGAATATCATCCACCTCAAACGCCCTGCGTTGCGGGGCATAACAAATCAGCCGCTGTAATTTTAAAGTGGCTTGAGTATAAAATCTTATGGACATCATCATCAACGACGAACCCCGGTATTTTGACGGCGAACTTTTGCTTTCCGAACTTCTTGAGCAGCTTGGACTTGCAGGAAAATTTGTCGCCGTGGAACTGAACAGGAATGTGATTTCACACAAACGTTATGCAGAAACTCCGCTCAAAAACGATGACCGCCTGGAAATCGTCACACTTGTCGGCGGCGGTTGATTTTTTTCCCTTGACAATGGTTTGCATATTTCCTATTATTTCCCCAAATATTTTTAACCGTTTATTTGAGGGAAACATTCATGCGGCATGTTTTTTTGGTGATTTTTGGGCTTGCTCTTCTTTTGGGAACATCCGGATGTTCCACAGTCAATTCACGGAAAGCGGACAACCGTATTTCTGAGTTGGAAATGCGTATTCAGAAACTGGAGTCCGGATCGGCGTATGCCCGAAATCAGATTCCGATGATCCCGGACAATATCGAAACCATCACACCTGCCGCCGCATCTGCCGCCGAAATGGGAATCCCGGAGCGGAAAATGCCCAAACTCAAATAAAAAATGAAACTTCCAGGGTAAAATTTATTGTGTCGGTGAAAAATTGTTGGAATACTCCAATTTTTTTAAGTCCGTGGAAAA
>BNUO01000195.1 GCA_025997415.1 Campylobacterota bacterium | reverse complement strand
AATGAGTATGAGCGGACGAAGTTCTTCTCTCTCTCTCTCTCTCTCTCTCTCTCTCTCTCGGTGCGCTGTTACTAGCGCTTTTTAGCCTAACAGGTTGCGCTTCCATGGGAACGGATATGCTTAAAGTCGATGCACAGCCATCGCCGAATACACAGAACATCGTTGCTCTCTATCCGCAGTTTGATCGCAACACCGGTGATACCGCAAAGGTCAATGTGGCTGCAAACAAAGACTTTTCAAGGGAGCTTGCCTCGTTCAGTAAATATTCTGAAGCAATCAAGGTATCTAAGAACGGTGATAGTTACAAAATTAACTATCATAAGGAAGGAACATTTGTTTGGTTTTTAGTTGGCTGCGAATTTAGATCATCCGATGTAAGCTACCAGTTAGATACGCGCCAGCAGGGTGATGGGCTAACTTTCTATTTTCCCAGCCAATATGCGTATCGGTATGGTACTAGTTTCTGCGGCGTGCTGGTGATTGGTCCTTACTGGAAAGCTGCTCCGTATGCAAGTTTTAGCGAACTTGAGGCGGATGTAAAAAATATCTTTTCCAAAATCAGCACCTTCAAAGTCGAAAAACCTATTGCGCCCGAAACCCGATCGGTGCAGACAGTATCGCAAACGCTGCAAAATCGATTTCCCAAAACCGATCCAATCACCAAGCAGCCAATTTCACTTTCGATCAGCGGTATCAATCTAGCAAGCGAGATCAACTCGCGTAGCGAAGCGACTAGAGTTTTTACCCGTTCAAACGGTTATCGACTGCTATATAACAACGCGGCGTTTGATATAACGCAGAGTGTTCAGGGCGTCAATCTGCTATTTACGCTCAATTCTACCTACAACTTCGAGCCATCTTCGAGCAACTCTGCTTCGCTTGAGGCTGACGCCAAAAGCACAGTGTCCAAGCTGGGCACGATCGTGCTAAGCAGAAGTTTCAGCAAGGAGCACTCAGCAACGATCGAGGGCGAAGTCGATAGCAAACATACCGATAGCGAGGTGTTTGGTAACTTTAAGCGAATCTTGGGCGGTTGGGGAAGCGACTATCAGTCAGACGCAAAAAAAGCCAATATTTTTACGCTCAATGTCGGCGATCGTAAGCTGCCGATCACGGTTGAGGTCTATCCGTATCGCGGCGGTTCAAAAGTAGTTTATAGTGTTCCGGAGATCACTATCGACTATAAATACACACTCTACTCTGACGGCAGAGTTGATGGTAGTTACGAGGAGCGGATCGCGCAAGAGAAGAAACTTGACGCGGACATCAAAACCGCAGTAGCGTTGATCAAAAAGATCATCGAAAGCTAATTGCAGTTACAGCCTGTCGATCGGGCAGGCTGTGGTTTTTAATGTACTTGTTCGATCGATGTCGCCGAGACGATCAAACCGTCTCTTGTACGCTCCCTTGAAAAATATATCTATGTTCATCTGGTAGGGCGTTGAATATGGCGTTAGCGAGATCGCGCACCAGCAAAGCTGCTCTATGGGAGTTGCGCGATC
>BNUO01000194.1 GCA_025997415.1 Campylobacterota bacterium | reverse complement strand
ATATGATAGAAAAAAGGAATGAATATACCGCAGCCGGTAAGGCACAGTGCTTCGCGTTCAACGTAACCGCCTTCCATTGGCCGGCTTGCGTCATTCAAAAATTAACAATTTGTTCCCACGCAGAGTATATGTTTTTCCATAACAGAAGTTAAATTTTATTATTAATGACAGTCATGAGAGCATCATTTCAGGAAAAAATGCAAGCGGCGGTTTCTTCCGGGAGCACGGAGGAGGAACGGCCATTTTGGACCGGGGCGGAAGTGGTGACATCCCGCGGGATTCCGAATCCGGAAAAGTGTCCACCGTTGGAACTTGCCCGGGAATTGTTGAGCGATTCACGTATCGATTGGATTTCCATCACCGACAATCCCGGCGGTAATCCGATGCTTCCGCCTGATTGGATGGCCGGGCGGTTGGCGGAATATGCACCGAACATTGTTCTCCATCTCGCTTGTAAGGATTACAACCGGATCGGTCTGGAATCACAGCTTTGGCGCTATGCGGCGGAAGGATTTGAAAATATCCTTGCTCTTTCCGGAGATTTGGCTACAGGAGGATATCTCAAACAGGGAAGCAACGTTTTTGATACGGATTCAACGGCTCTGATCAGCATGGCCGCTTCGATGAACCGGGGATTGCAGGTTCCTTCGAGACGCGGCGGTACGGAAACACTGACTCCGGCCGGTTTTTTCATCGGCTGTGCCGTCACACCGTTCAAAAAGAATGAAAACGAACTTGTTCCGCAGTATTACAAACTTGTTCGTAAAATCCAAGCCGGTGCCGAATGGATTCTTCCGCAACTTGGGTACGATATGCGGAAGTTCAACGAAATTTTATTGTTTCTCCAATCACAGAAGCTTAAAATTCCGCTCATCGGTAACGTTTATCTCCTCACAAAAACGGTTGCTCAAATGTTTCATTCGGGGAAACTGGCCGGGTGTGTTGTAAGTGATGCACTTCTTGCGGAAGTTGATAAATACACCGCCGGACCGGACAAAGGAAAACAGTATTTCCGGGAATTGGCTGCCAAACAGTTGGCCGTATTCCGGGGACTCGGTTTTGCCGCCGGATATTTGGGCGGAATCGCCAAACCGGAAACGTTCTTTGAAATCATTGAACTTTCCAAACAATACAGCCCCGGCGACTGGAAAACGCTCTACAGGGAAATTCAATATCCTCAGCTGAATGAATTTTACTATTTTTCCAGTGATTTTTCTCAAGAACCGGTTTTGAAAAAGCCCCGTAAAACCAAAAATATCACCTTTTTTTACCGTTTTTCCCGAATGGTTCACGCTCTGGCATTTCACCGGGGACACGGATGTTATCCTTTGTTCCGGAAATTCTTCCGTTTTTTGGAGCGAAAGAATTTTTTCTGCCGTTTTTGTTCCCGGTCGCTTCACGTGATGGAAAAAGACGTGAAACATATTCTTTACGGTTGTTCCGATTGCGGAGATTGCGGATTGCCGGACACGGCCTATCTTTGCCCGATGAACAGTTGTTCCAA
>BNUO01000193.1 GCA_025997415.1 Campylobacterota bacterium | reverse complement strand
TTCCCACGCTTTGCACTGCCGAAGCATTTTGAAGCGGCGAGGATCAAGGCGCGAGTTCCCCAGAGTATGAGCGCCCCGAAGCCGCAAGAAATGCAAGGGTATCCGTTAGGACAGTGCAACCGCGTGGTAATTTCTTTGCCTACTTTCTTGTTTACACAAGAAAGTATGGTCGCGTGCGCCAAAGGCGTATGCGAAAGATCTCTGTATTCGTTTTTAGATTCTTCGCTTCGCTCAGAATGACACGATCGCGGCATTAATCGTGAATCCGTCCGTTTTTGACCATAAGCTGCAACAATCCGCAATCGCCCAGATCACACGCTTTGTGAGCGTCTAGCGCTGCCTTTTCATAATCGCTAAGATGGGCATACAAACCACCGCGACTGTTATAAACATCTGCATTGTTTGGATCGATCTTGATCGCTTGTGAAAAATCCTTGATCGCCCTTGAGTGCTCGCCAAGCTCTTCATACATTAAGCCGCGATTATAATAAGCTTCTGCATAGTTTGGATTGAGTTGGATTGCTCGCACATAATCGCTGATCGCCTTTGAATACTCGCTAAAGTCGCAAAACGAATTAGCGCGATTATAATAAGCCTCTGCATAGTTAGGATTGAGTTTGATCGCTTGCGTAAAATCCTCAATCGCTTTTGAGCGATCGCTAATGTTGGCATACGAAATGCCGCGATCTTTATAAATCTCTGCATTGTTTGGATTGAACTTGATCGCCTGCGTAAAATCCTTGATTGCCTTTGAATGATCGTCAAGTTTGGCATACGAAATGCCGCGATCTTTATAAACCTGTGCATCGTTTGGGTTGATCCTGATTGCTTGCGCATAGTTCGCGATCGCCGTTGAGTGATTGCCAACATTGGCATATAGAAAGCCGAGACTGCTATAAGCCTGTGCATCGTATGGGTTGATCTTGATCGCTTGCGCGTAGTCCTCGATCGGCTTTAAGCGATCGCCAAGTTTGGCATACGAAGCGCCGCGATTTTTATAAATCTCTGCATTGTTTGGATTGATCTTGATCGCCTGCGTAAAATCCTCGACTGCTTTTGAGTGATCGCTAATGTTGGCATACGAAATGCCGCGATTGTAATAAGTCATTGCATGGTTTGTGTTTTGCTTGATCGCTTGTGTAAATTGCTCGATCGCATCCTCGTAATTGCCTTGCTTGCCAGCCGCCATACCATCATCAAATGCATCTGCAAATGCAAAAACTGCGATCATTAGTAAAACAAGAAAAATCCTCACTACCGCTCCTTCGTTAAAGTTGGCTCAATGCTACTCATTGAACGCTGAAATTACGCAGTAAAATCTGTGTTTGCGTTGAGATTCTTCGGTCGCTTCGCTCCCTCAGAATGACAGGAGGGCGAGATTGCGGATCAAGCCCGCAATTGTCCCTGCCAATCATTTCGATGACACTTTTCGCTAGAAAAGGGTCATCGAAAGGAAACCACAATGTTCAGTGCAAAAGAGGACAACACCGTATCAAGAGAACAGGTAAAGAGGCTTCGTG
>BNUO01000192.1 GCA_025997415.1 Campylobacterota bacterium | reverse complement strand
ACCTCTGATAATTATCAGTCTTTACCGCCGTTGTCTTCGGGGGAAGGAGAATTTTCCGCTCTGGAACAGTATTTTCCGCCTTGGGAGTTTGTAGGACAGACTTATTTCGGAAATTTTTGTGTTGTTTATCAAGCAAAACCTCGTGACCGTAATGTTCCGGCGGCTTATGCGGTCAAGGTTTTGAAAAACGAATGGTGTTCCCGGGAAATCGGACATGCCGTCATGCAAAGGGAAACGGAAATCGGGCGTTTGATTTCGCATCCTCATATTGTACCGGTTCTTGATGCTGGTCTGAATCATGAGATTCCATATCTTGTGCAGCCCTGGCTGTCCGGCAGAACGCTTCGGGATTATCTTGTCCAGGGACGTAAAGCAAAACTCCACGAGATGCTCTGGATTGTCCGTCAGATTGCCGATGCCCTGGCGGCGTTGGAAAATGCCGGTTATTGTCATGCCGACATCAAACCGGGAAACATTCATCTCACCGAAAAAGGTCATGCCACGCTGATTGATTGCGGACTTGCCCGGAAGTTGGGGACCTCTGATAAAATCATTGACCGTGCCGTGTGCGGAACGATTCAATACATGGCGCCGGAACTTTTGCAGCATGAAGCCAATGCGGATATCCGCAGCGACATCTTTTCCCTGGGCCGGGTGATGCAGGAGATGAACCCGGAGATGTCGGCGGAGGTCAAGGAACTTGCCGGTAAAATGACTGAAAAAAAACCGGAAAAACGCCCTGCTTCGGCCAAACAACTCTTGCGGAATCTGATTGATTTGGAAATTTTGCTGATTTAAGAGTATGTTTCGAAACTCTAATTCTTTTTGTCGTTTACAGTTATGGATAATTGCTGCTTAAATTATTCTTGGTGAAATCAGGTATATGTGTTTTTCAAATATCTCATAAATTATCGATTATTAGCAAAAAAGTGTTTTTGTGTTGACTTTGCCAAGACAATACCAAGAAATACCGTAACTCATTGAAAATTAAATAGTTAGATTTTCGCAACACCTTCTTGCAACGGAAGGGTTTGCATTGTTCAGCGATGTCGAAGCCGTGTCTTGAAAGGGAATGAACAACTTTTTGTCGGAAATCCTGTGCAGTCAATTGAACAAATTGTTGATTTTTTAGAATGGATGAAAAACGATGCAGAAAAAATCAATAACCTACATCCTCTGCTCAAAAAATTCCTATCCCAAAATTAAAATACTTGAGTTGTGGGCATGTCCAGGCTAACAGCGAACTCCTGATTGATAATAGTGCACCTTCCTACGATATAACGCTTTGTGTTACATAAAACTGCGGTCTCATTGGGATGCTTGCCTTGTTTTCACGGGAAATTTAAAACGGCTTGACCATAAAAAGACTCGTTCTAAAAATTGGCCTGTTCTTTTTTGGGGGGAAGTGTTACAATGTCGAAGAAGGATTCTTTTTATATTCATACTGCACTAAATTTTTTGTGATACCAAAACCGCGTCAAAGGGAGTGAGTGTAATACCGTAATCGGTATGGATACAACACTTTGTGTGAC
>BNUO01000191.1 GCA_025997415.1 Campylobacterota bacterium | reverse complement strand
GGCGCAACCAAGAGTTACAAGTTTCGGGCGGCACGGTGGTGCAAGTGGAGTTTGACGAGACAAGCCACAAGCTCGCCGTTGTTTCACAAAATCGCACGATCACGCTCTTTGACATGGACGATGAAGCCAAAACGGAGCAGACGCTGCACAAAGCGCCGATCACGGCACTGCTCTTTAGCGGCAAATTTTTCTTGAGCGCGGACGCGGAGGGAATGCTTGCCATCTGGCGCAAGGAGAACTTTTCGCCCATTCGCGTCATTCCGATCGACAAGGGCGAGATTAGCTCGCTCGCAAGCTGTTACGGCGGCAACGGCGTACTAATCTCCATGAAAACAGGGCAGCTTGCGCTCGTCGATCTGCGAAACTTCGAGCAAAAACCGCTCAGCATCGACAAGCTCGGCGACGGACTAAGCGGCGTTGCGTTTGACGAGGCGACAAAACAGATGGTTGTTTCAACGATCGGCGGCAATCTGCTCTTTTTTGAGCTTGAAGGCGACAAGCCGATCGAAAACTATATGGGTCTTGGTCTGTCAAACGCAAGCCGTCAAAAGGTGATCAAGGTGATTATCGTCGATGATTCGATCACAATGCGCCGCGTCATTGGCGCTGCGCTAACTGCGGATTTTCCCACGATCGTGGCTTACGAGGCTTCAAACGGCGAAGAGGCGCTGAGGCTTTTGGAGGCAAATCCCGAAACGACCGTGATGTTTCTGGACTGGAATATGCCCACGATGAGCGGCGAAGTCGTTGTTGCGCGGATCAAAGACGCCAAAATCTATCCACATCTAAATATCATTATGGCGACGACAGAAGGCGGGCAGGACAAGGTGGTACAAATGCTCAAAATGGGCGTTGCGGGCTATCTGGTCAAACCGTTTCGCAAAGAGGCGATCTCAAAAATTATGAACAAACTTCTTGAGCGCGTAGGCAAAAAATGAGCGATCGAGACGAACTAGAACAAGAGGTTGAGAGGCTGACCGAGAGCCATCTAAACAACATTATGCAGCTTGCCGTGTTCTATACGGCAAACGATGAGATCTATGCGATCAATGTCGCAAAGATTCAAAACTTTGTGATCGTTGATGAGATTTCGATGGTGTCGCACTACGATCAAGAGAGCATTATCATCGGCGTAGCGCAGATTCGTGATGAACTGGTTACCTTTGTCAGCCTCGATCGCTGGCTGGGTATGCCTGTGCCCGATCGGAGCGTTTTTACCGTTGGAATCGTCTGTAACCTCAACAACAAACGAGTTGGCGTGCTGGTCAAAGAGATTATCGGCATCGAGGATCGTTACAGCCACGAACTGAAAATCCCCTCCTCGCACGCGCTCAAGATTTTGTATGTAACCAAAGTCAAGATCGGCGATCACGAACTGCCTTGCTCGGTTTTTGATATTGAACGGCTGATCGAAGACGCTGGATTTGCGCCAGAAATGCCGCCGTTTATCGCTCCGCCGCCCGATGTAAATAACTTTATGCACAAAAAGATTTTGATCGCCGAAGATAGTTTAACGGCGGCAAGAAAGCTCACCGATTTTTTCGAT
>BNUO01000190.1 GCA_025997415.1 Campylobacterota bacterium | reverse complement strand
GTTCCCAAATTTGCACCAATGTTGGCATGTTATCGTCTCCTATTGTTTCGTTGGTTTCATTTCCCAGTTCAAAATAATCCGCCTCGGTCATTCTATCGACATTATAAACGACGTAATACCAACACTTGCGGATCAACTCGCGGTATTTTGGGATTTGTGAATACGGCTTCAATTCGTCAAGGATTTCACGAAACTTGCGTTTCAGTTCCATTTTGCTCTTACTGAAGATCACCTTCATGATCAACAGTACGACGTGCAATTCCGGTGCGTTCGGGTCACGAGGCAGTTTATCATCTTCAATGGCCGACAGGTCAACCAAAATCGCCTGCATCTGCGGTAAATACTCTTCGGCGCCCGGCAGCGGGTGAAACAACTTGACCAGCTGCGTTTCTCCAGTGAACGGTTTGCCGCCATGATGCAATATGACCGGCGAAAGCCGGAAGTCTTTCGGCCATGCTTTACGCTTTTTCGTTTTCGGATCGGTCAGACGCTTAACGACATCCTGGACACACAACTGGCCAATGTACTGCCAAATCTGATAAATCGCCGAGTGATCGTCAGACGACTTATGCTCAACAATAACGTGAAAACGGACAAGTTCCTTCGCGCCGATGATCGGCACCTTGTAAACGACATCCGGCCTTGTCTCGCGAAACATCTTGATCTCGATAACCTGACTGTTTCGACGGTCAGGTTATCGAGATCAAGATGTTTTTTCAGTTTTCGCGGCAGCTTCGCTTTCAAAAACGCGATACCAAGTCCCGGCATCATGAACGTTTCCTCGAAAAACGTGCTGTGCTGCAATCTGTACTCGTCGCCTTTTTTCGATTTCCTGTCGCTCATCGGAGAAGCCTCATGCCGTGTTAACGTAACTCAAGTCAGTATTCTATTATACCCGAAAATTGCCCGCAAAACAAGGGATTTTGACCAAAAAAAAGAATTTTGCACAAAAACGTGCTTTTCAACCCTCGAACTCGAACAGCCTTTGACCGGAATCCGGTTCGGCAGGACGTTTGACGACATGTTTGGACTTGACATTCCGCTTTTTCTTGACCCTGCATTTGGTGGCCACCTTTTTCTCCATGACGAAAACGGCCAGCCAGATGGTCGGCACTGGGGACATGCTTCGTTTGCAACAAGCTTTCGACCGGCATGTCCTCAAACAGGTTTGTTGCCACGCGTTTCGATTCGGCGATCCGGCGTTTGCGTTTGGCATCCGTCCGCTGTTCGTTTTCACAACTTTTACAGATATGCTTCGAATGGCCCTTGCCACTGAATTTTTCGTTGGCACGGCGGCGACCGCAACGGCGGCAATAATGGCCCGGTTGTTTTTTCTGTTTCTTTTTGGCCATGTTCATTCTCCGTAGTTACACTTATCATATCACGAAATGATGGTAAAATCAAACCAACATTTTTGTTTTCAATGTCGCGTTTTCCCATGCTTCGCCGATTGCCGCAAGAAGAAACGCCCAACTACGCCCACTGTTTCGATCTGTCGCGTCCTCGGCCTTGGTTCGGCCAACGGTGGGGTGGCCTACCTTTCTAAGTTCCC
>BNUO01000189.1 GCA_025997415.1 Campylobacterota bacterium | reverse complement strand
GTTTCCACGGAGCGAGCCACCGTTATGTCACCCAACGTTGCGCGGAATTGCTGGGGCGCGAGCGGTTGCGGCTCATTTCTTGCCACCTCGGCGGCAGCTCTTCTATTGCTGCGGTGCGGGACGGATTGGCCATTGATTCTAGCTGGGGAATGACTCCGCAGAGTGGGTTGCCACAGAATAATCGTGTGGGGGATTTTGATGTCTTCGCGCTGATCTATCTCGCTCGGGATCAAGGTCTGGGCATTGATGCCGTGGAAAAAGCGCTGACCACGGAAGCGGGGCTGAAAGGCATGTCTGGCCTGCCGAGCGGCGACTTGCGGGACATCGTGGCAGCATCGGAGAATGGCTACGCGAAGGCGCAAATTGCCCTGGATGTGTTGGTCGGCAGCATGCGCAAATATATCGGGCAATTTTTGGTGTAACTCAACGGTGCCGACGCTCTTATTTTCTCCGCCGGGATGGGCGAAAACGAATCTTTTTTGCGCGAAGCCGTCTGCGCGAATCTCGACTTTTGCGGACTGGAAATTGATCTCAATTTGAACCGCGTCACTCGCGCCACGGAAACGAAAATCTCCACCTCGCGCTCCAAAATCGACGTTTGGGTGATCCCCACGAACGAAGAAATCATCATCGCCCGCAACGCGTGGGCAAAAATTTCAACCCCTTAATTTTTCAACCTCAAACCACACTAACATTATGGCCCAACAAGCACTAGGAATGATCGAAACCCGCGGATTGGTTGCACTCGTCGAAGCGACGGATGCCATGCTCAAATCCGCCAATGTAGAACTCGTCGGCCCGATGACCCAGGTCGGCAACGCGCTCGTGACCGTCTGCGTCACTGGCGATGTCGCCGCCGTCAAAGCCGCCACCGAAGCCGGAAAACAGGCTGCGCAAACGCTCGGCGAAGTTGTCAGCGTCAGCGTCATCGCCCGTCCTCACAGCGATCTCGCCGCCGTCCTCCCGAAAACTGGAAAACCATGATCCTCGCCCGCGTAGAAGGCAGCACCGTCGCAACCAAAAAGAACCCGCGCATGACCGGGAGCAAATTTCTGGTTGTCCGCCCGCTCGTCCTCGATTCGCCCGCCGCCCAAGCATTTAAGCCGGGAGCCAGCACGCTGGTTGTCGTTGACACGCTCGGCGCGGGGGAAGGGGACGTGGTGCTCGTCGTCCAAGGCAGCTCCGCCCGGCTCGCGGCGGAGGACAAGGACACCCCCGTGGACGCCGTCGTCGTCGGCATCGTGGACACCGTGGATCTTGGCAAAAAAATTGTTTATCACGCCCCATAAATTCTCTCTAAAAAATGGCAACACTCGATGAAATTTTAGTATCCAAAGTGGTGAGCGAAGTGCTCGCCCGGCTTAAGCAATCGCCCAGCGCGGCGGCGGCTGGAGCGCGTAATGTTCCAACAAGCTACGGCATTTATGACGACATGAATACAGCCGTCGCTGCCGCTCGCCGTTCGTTTGAAAAATTGAGCGACTTGCGGGTGCTTGACCATCGTGTCAAAAGTCTCCAGCGTCGGCTTGATGACGGTGGTCAAAAGATCGGTGATGCCAGT
>BNUO01000188.1 GCA_025997415.1 Campylobacterota bacterium | reverse complement strand
CATTTTTTTGTCGCTTTTTTCATATTCACTTAGCAAACCGTTTCGCTAACTATATCAACAAACCCTCTTGTACAAAGGGTTTGTTGGGCTAAAAAACACCCAAAAATGAGTATTAGACCCATTCTGAGCAAAGCGAAGAATCTCTAAACGCATTAGATTCTTCGGTCGTTTCACTCCCTCAGAATGACAGGTGGGCGCTTAGGGAAACTCTACTGTTAGAAAATATGGTTTATCTTCTTCTATGCGGTATAAAATGCGCATACGATCGCTTGCAACCAATCGTTGTCCGACCCTGCAACCTGCAACTTCGACTAGTGTTCCTTCGTCTAGCTTGTGCGCTATGCGCCAGCATATAGCGCTAGCGCGACAAATTACGCCCATTCCGTCTTTATTGTAGCGTTGCCGAATACATCGAAAGAACTCATCAGAACCCTTAAAACGCTTTCGCATTTCGGCTATTTCCGCTTCCGCTAACTCCTTTGCTAACTCTTTCAAGCGACTTCCAACCGCTTGACTGCATTAACCGCCCACTCTATATCTTCTTGCGTTGGCTCTCTAATCTCATCGTTAAACACTAACTCTGCGGGCATCGCTTCGCCCATAACGGCAATCTCCCAATCGGTGTCGTGGCTAATAGCGGAAATTTCCGACGCGCTCATCTTTTTAACCGCCTCGATATATTGATCCAATACGCTGATCTCTTCTGCGCTAAATATAGATATATCAGGCTCTTTGAGCGAAATAAAGGAGTTTTGCTCGTAGCCGTGATTGACAAAAACCTTGTGCAAGATTGCCTTGTTCTCAACTAGCTTGTTTAGAACCTCGTCCAACGATTTCGCAACCGGCCCGTGTGGCATTTTGATAAATGCCGCGCCGCTGATGGTTCTATGGTGGCTGAACATAAAATCACGATCAGCAAACCACAGTATTTTGTGTATCTTGGTCTTACTAAGCCGCTTGTAGTCGCTTACTTGACTGCATATATAATGCACAAGCCTTGCCAATTTTGCGTTTTCCATAGCCAACCCCTCGCCTGTTTAGCTGCATTGTAACACAATTTTGGCGGCTCTGCCATTCAGGGCGACCTCTTGTCATTCTGAGCAAAGCGAAGAATCTCAAAGCGAACTACTTCTTCCCCGCGTTGCCCATCTCCGCCGCCGCATACTGCCCGTGATACTTCGCCCTCTCTAAGCTCTCCTGCGCTCGTGCGGCGTTTTGCATTGTGCGGCTCTCCAGCTCTTGCAACTTCGCCTCCATCGTTTTGAGCGATAGCTCCATCTGCCGCATTTGCATCTCCTGCTGCGCCTGCGCTTCGGGTGTTTGTGCTGCTGCCTCTTGTGCCTTCGCTCGCTCTGATAGCAGGTCTCGCAGCGGATCAGCCGCCGGCGAATCAATCTCGGTAAGCAGATTCGGCAGGAATTGCGCCGCCAGTTCTGGATCGACAGTCGCTAAAATCTGCATAATCTCTTTGGAGTTTTGCAACCGTTCCGCGCTGCTTCCCAGCGTCATCGGCACAGTTTGTAGCGTTACATCGTAGCGTCCGATATTGATATGATTACGCATTTTCGG
>BNUO01000187.1 GCA_025997415.1 Campylobacterota bacterium | reverse complement strand
AGATACGCAGAAGATAGAGCGGAAGCATTTGTCGTTGCGGACGTGGTGTAGCCGACTGGTTCGCAAGGGGATTCGCTTTTCCAAAACGGAACAGATGCACAAAATCGTCGTCGGACTAATTATCAACGTCTGGTTTTGCGGATACCATTGGCTAATTCAATGATTTTAGAACACTACCCATATTTTTGACTTCATCACCTTTCGTAAAGGAATGGTCGAGCGAGACATTGAAAACGAACTCGTCAACAACATCACAAAAATGCTTTTGGAGTTGGGCGAAGGTTTCGCATTTCTCGGCAAGCAATATCATCTTGAAGTTGGTGGCGACGATTTTTACCTCGATATGCTTTTCTATAATCTGAAACTGCGCTGCTATGTCGTTATCGAATTGAAAACCGGCAACTTCAAACCGGAATACGTTGGCAAAATGAATTTCTATCTTTCGGCTGTCGATGACCTAATGAAAACCGACCTCGACCAGCCGCCTATCGGACTGCTGCTTTGCAAAAACAAAAATAAGGTCATTGCCGAATATGCACTCCGAAACATCAACAAACCCATCGGAGTCAGTGAATACCAACTGACAAAGAAGTTACCGAAGAAACTCGAAAAACTGTTGCCGTCCGTCAAAGAAATTGAACGTCAATTATCCAAACCCGCCCAGTAACAATAGAAAGATAACCGTTTAGCCAAGCATCGTTGATGCTTGAATACACTTATGCCAAAAATCATTGCTTTTTCCGGTAGTCCGCGAAAGAACGGATACACCAACACGTTGATACGTGAAATCCTGCGTGGAGCAGAAACGCAAGGTTATGATACCAAGTTTTACGACCTCAACGCCGAAGGAATTCGTCCGTGTCAAGGTTGTAATTATTGCCGAACCCACGACGGCTGTTCCGTTCAAGACACTCTGCAACCGGTGTATGAAGAAATTCATCAGGCGGAAGCAATTATTTTGGGTTCGCCGATTTACTTTCACGAAGTTACGGCACAAACGAAAATCTGGATAGACCGTATGTTCTCAATGATTGAGTTTAAGGATGGCAAGTTTGTACCGCGTCATTCCGGCAAACGTATCGTTACGGTTTATACACAAGGTTATCACGATTCCGCTGAATACAAAAATGTGATTGATTCGACAAATGGTATCCTGAAAGGTTTCGGCTGGAATATCATTGAAACGCTGCTTTGCTACAACACCTCCTCGCCGACATTCGTTCTGCCGCCGAAACTGTTGAAACGGGCTTTCGATGCCGGACAATCGCTTGCGAAATCGTCAGAGTAATGACCTATTTTATGGTAAAAATACCAGCAGACCGAAACGGAAGTAATAATTGGCAGACATCACAATCATATACGGAACAAATGCAACGGAGATGACCTATACGTTGCTTCAAGATGCTGCCGTCGAAAGGCGGTTGTGTCCTGATATGAATGTTGTCATCAAACCAAACCTTGTTGTTGCAAAACCGGCAAACGAAGGAGCAACTACGCATTTAGAGATAGTCGAAGGGATAATCCTGTTTCTAAAAGAACACGGTATCAACAATCCGCTCATTGCCGAAGGTTCTTGGCTCGG
>BNUO01000186.1 GCA_025997415.1 Campylobacterota bacterium | reverse complement strand
TGCGTATGAAAAGCTTGGCGATCTCAAAAACGCAACTTTGGACGCTCGCAAAGCGTGCGAACTGGGCAGTTGCGAACTGCTTGCGTAAAGTCGGCAACTGCCCGCGTGTGATCGCCAGATTTGGCATACGAAAGACCGCGATTGAGATAGGACGCGGCGTTTGGGTTTAGCGCGATCATCTGCGTGAATAGTTTGATTTCTTCTTCATCGGTTAGCTTGGTTAGCCTAGGCATTGGTTCTCCTTTTGTGTTTGTGCGCCCTTGCGAGGGCGATTGACTAACGATCGACTACCACAGTTAATCGCAGATTTTGCCATTTTTGTCCATATACTCCAGCAGTTCGCAACTGCCCAGTTCGCACGCTTTGCGAGCGTCCAAAGTTGCGTTTTTGAGATCGCCAAGCTTTTCATACGCACGACCGCGATCATCATAAGTTAATTCATCGTCTGGATCGATCTCGATCGCTTTCGTAAAGTCCTCGATCGCCTTTGCGTGAAAGCCCAGCCTACCATACGCACGACCGCGACAATGATAAAAAAATTCATTGCCTTTCGGTCCGCGATCGATCGCCCGCGTAAAATCTGCGGCAGCATTTGCATAATCTCTAAGCGCCATATACGACTCACCGCGACAATGATAAGTAGGTGTATCGTATGGATCTAGCTCGTTCGCCCGCGTCCAGTCCGCGATCGCTTTTAAGTGATCGCCAAGTGCGGCATACACGCGACCGCGATAATGATGATGCATAAATTGACCGACTTCATTTGTATCAAGCTCGATCGCCCGTGTGTAATCTGCGATTGCTTTTTGGTAATCGCCAAGATCGGCATACGAATCGGCGCGATCGTTATATAAATCTGGATCGTCTGGATCGATCTCGATCGCCCGCGTTAAGTCCGCGATCGCTTTTGGGTAATCGTCAAGAGAGCGATACAAACAGGCGCGCCACTCATAAGCGTCTGTATTGTTTGGATCGATCTCGATCATCCTCGTATAATCCTCGATTCCCTTTGCGTACTTACGAAGATGGTAATACGAATAGCCGCGTTCGCGATAAGCCCTTGCATTGTCTGGATCAATCTCGATCACCCGCGTCCAATCTTCGATCGCTTTTGGGTAATCGGAATTCCGCTTATACAAATCGCCGCGTTCATAATAAGCCTCTGCGTCGTTCGGATCGATCTCGATCTTCCGCGTCCAATCTTCGATCGCCTGTTTGTCTTTATCGGTTAGCTTGGTTGGCATTGGTTCTCCTTTTGTGTTTGTGCGCCCGTGAGGGGTGATCGACTATCGCCGTTAATCGCAGATTTCGCCGTTTTCTTCCATCGACTTCAACAGAGCGCAACTGCCAAGTTCGCACGCTTTGCGAGCGTCTAGCGTTGCATTTTTGAGATCGCGAAGCGCGAGATACGAATTGCCGCGAAAGTAATAGGCATATTTATCGTTTGGATCAATCTCGATCAACCGCGTATAGTCCGCGATCGCTTTTGCGTGATCGCCCAGTTTGACATATGCGCGACTGCGATAATCATAAGATAATTCATCGTGTGGATCATTCTCGATCGCCCGCGTAAAATCCTCGATCGCTTTTTCGTGATCGCCAAGCCTGCCATACACG
>BNUO01000185.1 GCA_025997415.1 Campylobacterota bacterium | reverse complement strand
TTGGCGACAAGTTTACGGGGCTGTATGAAACGATTGATGTTCCTTACACGGTTTATACCATTTACAAAGATGATTTTGTGATTGGATATATACACGGAATCAATCAAAAAGGGCAATATGGCGGATTGCAAGTTTTTCTCTCTTACGATGCACAAGGGAGCATTCGAGGATTTTATTATCAAAAGATGACTAACCGTAAAGCGGCAGGGTTGCGCTCTGATGAGTTTGCCAAACAGTTTGTGGGATTAACGCTTGCGGATTTTCAAAGCTATAACCCGCAAACGGTAATCGGTGGAAGCGACAAAGTCAGCGCAATAAAAAATCCTGCGCCCGATGAGCCAACAGATTTTAACGCCACGCTACGGGCGGTTAAAAAGAACCTAATTTTGACAGATATTTTTGTCTTCAACAAACGCTAAGGAGTACACAATGAGTTTGAATATCTTTCAGGTTTCTTACAAGAATTTGTTGCGTAGAAAACTGCGCACGGCATTCACTCTTGTAGGAATTATGCTTTCGACTTGGGTGTTAGTAACCTTGTTAGGATTTAACAATGGATATGAACAGTCGCTTAATGACAGTATTGAGGGTATGGGCTTTCAGATCGTCCTTACCGCAAAGGGCTGCCCTTATGAAGCGGCAACACTAATGTTGCAAGGCGGATCGGGCTTGCGATATATGCCGCAAAATATCGTAGATAGTGTCGCCTCATCGCCCGAGGTTGCAGCATCGACAGCACAGCTTATGCACGCCGAGTTTGATCCCGATAAAGGCGACAACGGCGGCACCACAATATATCTTGGCGTTGATCCTGCGACATTTCCTGCGATGAAGTCGTATCTGGAGTTTAAGCAAGGCGCTTGGTTTGCCGACACAAATGCTCGTGAAATTGTGATTGGTTATGAAGCGGCGGAGTTGGAACAGCGTGAAGTGGGCGACTTTATGATACTGCCTGGAAGCGATGAGGATTTCAAAGTGGTAGGCGTATTAAGCCGAAGCGGAACGCAAGATGACGGTATGGTATTTTTACCTTTACAAACGGCGCAAACCGTGTTTAGAAAAGAGGGCTTGCTGACCATGCTTGGTATCAGATTAAACAGCGATATTGATCAAACCGCCTTTGAAGAAACACTCTACAAACTGCCTGATGTACAAGTTGTATCAATGGCACAAGTAAAAAATACGATCATGGATCTGGTAGGCAGCGCTAAAGTTATTGTTATGGCAGTAGCAATGATTGCCTTTTTAATCGCTATGTTCGGCGTGTTAAATACGGTACTGATGTCTGTTTTCGAGAGATACCAAGAGATCGGTATTTTCAAAAGCATGGGGGCGTTGCCAAAGGATATTTTCAAAATGATTCTGATCGAAACAACACTACTATGTTCGTTCGGCGGCATTTTGGGAATAGTTCTTTCTTTCGGATTTTCCGGTTTTAGCGCAATGGCTATCACTTTGAAATCCTCATCGCTTCCAGGCAGTATCATAAAGTCGCCCACTTCACGCTGTTACTTTACGCAATAGTTATGTAGAAATTATGAAGAAAAATATGTTTTTTCATATTTTTTTCAATACTTTGGAGCGTCAGACTCGCTTTTAGTTTAGGTTTAGCGGCATTGAATGACAAGAGGTGG
>BNUO01000184.1 GCA_025997415.1 Campylobacterota bacterium | reverse complement strand
CCGTCTTCTGCTTGAAAAAAAAAATCTTTTGCTTCTAGTTTTTCTGCTTTTTCTGCTTTGTGTTTTTCTTTCGCTTTTTGTTCTTCACTGATTTCCCTTTCGGTATCCAGAACGACCATTTCCATCGTGGATCGGACAAGTGTTTTATCAACCGGAATAGTTTCCAGTGCGTCAAGCATGTTCCAAGTCTGTTCCAAAGAGGCCATTTTTCCCCGGAAGAACGGCTCTTTTCCCAAACGTTCCTCGACCTTGCCGACATCACTGGCGTTCAGTTCGCCATCGAGATATGCCGTCAATAACTCTTCGTCCGGACTCATCATTTCTGCTGATGTGTCCGTCTCAGGATAGATCAGGTTGTTCGGAAAAATATCTTCAGTCACTTTTATAAAGGTTGGAGGGAAGAGGTTGAAGGGAAAGGCAGGAAATTCTATCCTACAGCCTACACCTAGCGTCTCATTTCTCTTCTATTGCCGTTCCATGTTCCACATACGGGGCCAAAACAACGCGGAGGTTGTTTCTCGCCCGGCACAAAAGCGATTTAACCGCTTGAGGGGTCAAAGACATGACTTGGGCAATATCATTATAATTCATTCCTTCAAAACGGTTGAGCATGACGGCCATCCGTTGGTTTTCTCCGAGCAAGGCAACCGCCGTCCGCACCGCTTCCCGGACTTCTTTTTGGTCGATTTGTCTGGTGGGAATAACCGCACTGTTTTCCGGAATCGTATTTTCCATCGTTTGCATTTCCGCTGACTCCGCCCCGGCAGGCATCTGATGTTCCGGACGCCGTTTTTTCGTTCTAAGAGCATTCAGAGCAACGTTATTGGCAATCGTAAACAGCCAAGTTGAAAATTTGGCCTCCGGCTGATACGATTTCCGTGCACGGTAAACCCGTAGAAAAACCTCCTGCGTCAAATCTTCCGCCAAATCCCGGTCTCCGACGATATGCTTCAACAGGGAAATGATCCGCCCCTGATAACGTAACATCAACTCTTCAAAAGCAGTGGCGTCGTCATTACACACCTGAAGCATCAACCGCACATCAGGGTCTTTAATTGTCAACTGCTGAATGGAGGATTCCGTTACCACTAATTGGGGTTCCCGGAGAGTGAACAAATATCAAATCGGGCACAATCATCTTACCGGTCTGTGAAAATCATTGTTTCCGCCTAATATATATACGAAAACGATAACCTCCACACTGGGCACACTCAAAAGTGTCCGAAAGCCGTCACCCATTATAATGATTAAACCACAAATTGGAAAATGGTTTCCGAAAAATTTTAAGGAATCCGCAAAAGAATCGGATAAAGGTTGAAAAATGATTTTTGCATGAAATTCTATGAAATTTCTCACTCCTTTGGCAGAAAGGAAAAAATCCGGTATAATAAAGAAATTGTATTTTTCAGATTTCAAAGCGATGAGGTTTCCTTTGTTTTTCTATTGGACAGAACTCCCGTTGATTCTTCAGGTTACGATTCTTTTTCTTGTCGGAACCGCCGCCGGAGCATTTGCAAATTGGGCCGTTGACCGTATGGCTTGGACGCCGAGATTCCATAATCCCTGGAGGAAAAAAATTAGGAATGCGGAATTGGGAATGAGGAATAAACATAATTCCCAATTCCCAACACTTTCCAAGCATTGGTTTGACCGTGTTC
>BNUO01000183.1 GCA_025997415.1 Campylobacterota bacterium | reverse complement strand
CAAAAAACCCTTATTCAGGTAACTACCTATCTGTAAAGAAAAATTCCCATTGAACCGATTTCGGCGATTTTGTACGATCCGCATTCCGGTAACGGAGATACCTTAACCGGGTATGGATATATTGAGTAATTTAAAGCGGTTTGCGAGTGTATTTATGGCTGTTTTTCAAAAAAGGAATCTCTTCGGTTTGATTTTTCTCCTCTGTGGAAGTCTGATTCCCCTGCAAATCACGTTTGCAACGGATTACTCCGTTTCGAATGGAACAGATTTTGGTAATGCAATAACCAATTCGTTATCATCCGCCAACGACACAATTATTTTGAATCAAACATTCGATGTTACTTCCGGCGATCTGGGAACCTACACATCACAGAAAAACCTGCACATCAAATCGGCTGCCGGGCAAAACAATTCGGTGACTTTTACAAACGGTTTGAGAGTTTCGCCGGGGCTGAACCTTATTTTTGATTCCCCGAACCTGAATGGAAGCGATCTGTTCATCGTGCAAGATGAAGGTCTGGATGTTGCGGGAATCATGAACCTCAGCCGCGGGATTCACGGAAGTGCGGAATCCGGCGGCTATTTGGGAACCGGTACCGGTGAACACGGCGTATTGACGCTGAACGGTCCCGGTACAAGAATCACCGTTTCCGGGAACGATGCAACTCTCTCACCATTACTCGGCACCGGATCACTCGGCGTTTACGACCAGGCAACTCTCGCTATCAATAACGGTGAACTCAAATTCAACGGCGATGCCCGTTTTGTCGGCGGAAATCTTGTTTTGGGAGGTACGTCTCTCCTTTCCACAGGAACAGGCGGTATTTTTCTCGACAACGGTTCCATCCTCAAAGGAACCGGAACTCTCGATACAACAACCGGCGTTCACCTGAACAGCGGATCAATAATCGACCTTGATAACATGAATGATGTCCTCAACATCGACGGCGGCGGTCTTTTCATTGATGAAACTTCGAAGGTGAAAGTCAAGGCAACCACCGATCCTTTCGGCACTCCGCAAAATGCAAAAATCAATGTTGACGGTGCTCCGGTTGTACTGGACGGAACATTCATTCTTGATCTGCTTCCCAAATATTACGGAATAAATCCAGTCATTTTCGATATTTTGGACATTGCCGGCGTAAATACCATTACAGGCGATTTCGACTACTACCGCCTTGTCCAGGACCGTTACGGATCGGTAAACCGTGCTCCCACGGCGGACACGAATTTGAGTGTTGAGTTCACTCCCAATGCCGATCCCCATACCCGGATTGCCCGAACATTTAACCAGAGAAATGTCGGTCAGGGACTTGACGGCATTTTCGTCTCGAACACAACCGATCCCGATTGGCAGGATTTTTTCGCCCGGACATTCACTTTGAGTGATCGGCAGCTTCGCAATCTTTACGGCGAACTTTCCGGAGAAATCTACGCGGATATTCTCACATCCATGCCGTCAATGAATGTAGCGAAATTCGCATTTGACCGTGTGGGCTGGGACTCGGAACACGAACACGTCTTTTTTGGACCGCAATACCGGCTTTCCGCACTGTCAAACAACCGCGCCGTTTGGGCACAGTTCCTTTATAATCAGAGTGATTTTGACCCGGACGGCAATGCCGCAGGATACTCACTCAACCGCCGATAACACCGTACCGGTTGA
>BNUO01000182.1 GCA_025997415.1 Campylobacterota bacterium | reverse complement strand
GGCGTTTTTGTGTGCGCTCGCTTCGTCAATGTTGGCGGTGTCGAGTTCGTTTAGCTTTTCGACAAATCCCAAAATGTCGGTCAAATGGCGCTCCATTTCGATCCGTTCATCGGGTGCGATCTGGAGCATACTTAGTTTTTCAAGGTGGGTGAGCAAAGCATCATCAATCTGCATTCGGCTTCCTTTGTGAGTAGTCTATAAGCATCTGGCTTAATTTTTCGTTCGCAGTCAGGCACGGATCGAAACGAATATACACGATATCGGCTTCGCCTAGCGTGTAACACTCTCGCACGCCTTCAAGGTTTTCGATCATTGCGGGTGTGATCTCTGCTCTAATCTCGTTTCGTTTGATGGCGAGCAGTCCCATTTTGATCGGGTTATTTAGCCCTGTAGTCAGCGCCAGCCAGACGAGGCAGAGTGCGCACAAAAGCATCGCCAACACGCCCAGTCCAAAGTGCCCGTAGAGAAATCCTGCGCTCATTCCGCCCACAAAAACGCCAAAAAACTGGCAGGCGTTAAAGAGTCCAAGCGCCGATCCGCGCTCTGCGGCTTTGGCAAACTTGGTTGCGCTTGATTGCATGAGCGGCTCAAGCGAGTTGATGCCGACAAAGATCAGTACGATCCAGACGAGAAGCGCACTCTCATCGTGCCGCCACGCCACGCCGCCAAATGTCGCAATTAGCAGCAAAATGCCGCCGATCATCACCGCTTTGACCAGGTTGTACTTTTCGCCCAGCGCCGCCCCCACGCCCATCGCCCCCACGCCGCAAAAGAGCGCGGGCAGGTAGATCTTCCAAAAATCTGTCATCGCCCAGCCAAACTCGCCGCGCAGCGTAAGCGGGATAAAGATGAATGTCGAAGTCATCACAAAACTGTGTAGAAACATCGCAAAATTGAGGCGGACGAGATCGCGGTTTTGTAGGACACGGCGAATGCGGCTGCCGCTGATTGGCTCGATCGGACGCGCCTTTTGTGGCGTTGGCACTTTGAAAGCGAGGATCAAAAGCGCGGGAATGACCAAGATCGCGCTGATGGCAAAGAGCGATCCAACGCCAAAATGTCCGCCGATGGCAGGACCAACCAGCAGTGCAACGACGAAGCTCATGGCGATCGAGCCGCCCATTAACGCCATTGCCTTGCTCCGTTTCTCTTCGCCCGTGAGATCGCCGATGGTTGCCGTGATGACCGAACTGACCGCGCCCATTCCTTGCACGAAACGACCCGCGATAAGTAGATAAATATCGGTTGCGAACGCGCATACGATCGAGCCTGCTGCGAAGATAAGCATTCCAACGGCGATAAGCGTTCTGCGCCCGAAACGATCGCTAAGCGCGCCAAATGGGTACTGAAAGAGCATCTGCATTAGCGCGTAACCGCCGACTGCAAGTCCCGCCAAAAACGGCGCACCGCCAAGCTCCAGAGCGTAGATCGCCAGCAGCGGCATCACCAAAAACAGTCCAAAAAACCGAAACGCCAAGATAAAACAGAGATAGATAACAGGCTTGATACTCGCTCCTTAGACTTTAGAAAATGGTATTTAGTTTGATACTTTACACCAATGCAGATATTCGGTCATTCTTGTCCCTGCCAATCATTTCGATGACACTTTTCGCTAGAAAAGGGTCATCGAAAGGAAACCACAATGTTCAGCGCAAAAGAGGACAACACCG
>BNUO01000181.1 GCA_025997415.1 Campylobacterota bacterium | reverse complement strand
GTTAGTCAATGGATTGCAAGCATTGTCATTCGGAGAATTTTCACAAGAGCGGCTTCACTCGCGGCAAACAACGCTACAAATGCAAGGACTGCGGACGGTATTTCGTCGGCGGTGACGACCGGACCAGCGACAAAATTATCGGCACAAAAGCCCTGTGTGTTATCCTTTATTCACTTGCCAAAGCGTCCTACAATATGCTCGGCAAAGTGTTTGACCGCGACCGCTCACAGATTTACCGCTGGATCAAAGAAGCCGGTCTCAACACGCCGGAGCCGGAGATTTCCGAAGATATTCAGGAAATCGAGTTTGACGAGATGTGGCATTTTGTCAAAAAAAATCGAGAGTGTATCATAAAGTTAGCGTTTTTATCCACATTTTTCGACGTGAAGTGTGCGAGTGGTATTGTTTCGCTCGTTCAATCGCAAGTCGCGAAACATATCGAGGGCGATTCGATTTTCAATATGGCGCCGCGTTCTGACACGATAAACGGTTTTTTGTATTTTACGGTGACGGCGGTTTCCGCGTTCAAGGGCGTTCGAGGTCGACGGCAACAACTTGTCGTCCAAAAATTCAAGACTCTTTTCCAACGTCGGCGAATCCAGTTTCGCGAGGCATTTCGAGAGTTCATTGAATCGTTTCACACGCAACCGGAGTTTTCGCAATTTTTCGAGGGCCGTTTGAGTTCGACGTCGACGATCTCACGCAACGTGCGAAGTTCCGGCAGGCCCTTCGTGATGTCATGCAATGTTTCACGTTCTTTCGACGTCAGAACTTTTTGCACGAACAGGTAACGGTTCTCGAACAAGTCCGCGATTTTTTCCTTGATGCGATTGTTTTTGCGAACGGTTTGTTTATCTTCCTTCGACGTCGGACGACCGCGTTTGTTGCGTTTCGTTTTGGTTTTTTCAAGTTCACGACGAGCTTGCGTCACCGCTTTCAAGACGCTTTTGTTGATTTCTTTTTTGACGTGAAACTCGCAGAGTTGATGGCGTACATCGGGAAAGATTTCCGCAATCGGTTCCGGGTAAAGATGCGAACCGTCGGTCGTAATGCCGCGAAGTTCAAGATCGCGTTTTTTCAAAATGCCTTGAAACGAACGAAACAGTTCGCGAATGTCGTCATGCGTCGGATCGTGATCGAGAACGCGATACGTCAGTCGCTTGTACTCGCGGTTGTCGACGACCGAAAGCACGCAGAACGGGCCGTCGTAAAGTTCGTCGACGGCGATGTAGCCCGAGAAATGTTCAAACGCCCAATCGAAATATTCGTCGGTTTCAATCTTCATGCGGATTTTTTTTCCCCGAAGCCTCAACCCAGTTTTAAATCGTTGCAAACGGCACGAACACCCGATGGTCACGCCATAAATGCCAGCTCGCCTCACGATAAGGCAACCCGTCCTCGACGACGATACGAACCGCAAGTTCGATGACACGGATGGTATACAGCGAACCGGGGACGGCCACGTCGGAAAGATCGACACCGAAATATTTTTGACAATGCGTACAGCGATGAATGGAAAAAAAGTATTCCACTTCGACGGGACGACCCGTTTCACGGTTGCCAAGATCGTGTAGAACACGCTGATTGGTTCGCCTTCGCAGCGAACGGCGACGACAAATCGGACACGGAGCCGACTTCCGATTCCGAGTGCGTTTTTTTTGATGCGGCTTGGGCAAA
>BNUO01000180.1 GCA_025997415.1 Campylobacterota bacterium | reverse complement strand
GATCAGGATTGATCCAAAATGTGCAGAGGCTTATAGCAAACGCGGCGTTTCGTACGCAATACTTCGCGATCGCGCAAAAGCGATCGAGGATTATACGCAAGCGATCAAAATCGATCCAAAATGTGCAGCGGCTTATTATGGGCGCGGCATTTCGTATGCTGAACTTGGCGATCACTCAAAAGCGGTCGAGGACTATACGCGGGCGATCGAGCTTCACCCAAAATCTGCGGAGGCTTATCACGATCGCGGCAGATCGTATGCCAAACTTGACGATCACAAAAAGGCGATCGAGGATTATATGAAAGCGATCGAGTTCGATCCAAACAATGCAGATTTTTATTGCAATCGCGGCGTTTCGTATGCCGAACTTGGCGATCATTCAAAAGCGATCGAGGATTATACACGAGCGATCGAGCTTAATCCAAAATCCGCATCAACTTATTTTTGTCGCGGCTATTCGTATGCCAAACTTGGCGATCACGCAAAGGCAATCGAAGACTACACACGGGCGATCGAGTTTGATCCAAATTATGCATGGATTTATTACAAGCGCGGTTTTTCGTATGCCAAACTCGGTGATCACTTAAAAGCGATCGCAGACTTTACGCAAGCGATCGAAATTGATCCGAACGATAAAGATGTTTATGTCAATCGCGGCGTTTCGTATGCCAAACTTGACGATCACTTAAAAGCGATCGAGGACTATACACAAGCGATCAAGATCAATCCAAAACTTGCGCGGGCTTATGTCGGTCGCGGCTTGTCGTATGCCAAACTAGGCGATCACGCAAAGGCGATCGAAGATTACACGCAAGCAATCGAGATCGATCCAAACTTTGCAAATGCTTATGTCTGCCGTGGCAGTTCGCATGGCATACTTGGCGATTACTCAAAGGTAAGTGAGGACTTTACTCAAACGATCAATATCGTTCCAAACAATAAAGATGCTTATCTTGTTCGTGGCAGTTCGTATTACATACTTGGCGATCACTCAAAAGCAATTGAGGATTTTACGCAAGCGATCGAGATCGATTCAAACTATGCATTGGCTTATCGCAGTCGTGGCAATTCGTATTTAGCGCTTGGCGATCACTTAAAAGCAAACGCGGACTTTGCGCGGGCGATCGAAATCGATCCGAACAAATGCACCTAAATATTTCGCAAAAAGACAAATTTTGTCCGCAGGATTTTGTATCGTGCTATCACTTTAACGAGGGAGGGAAAAGATGGAAACCATCGAAAACAACAACGCGGCTTTTGATCGCGGTGTGGCTGCGTATGAACGGGGCAATTACGAGGAGGCGATCGCGCTATTTACGGAAGCGATCAGGGTTGATCCAAGCAATGCATGGGCTTATCACTATCGCGGCAATTCGTATCAAAAACTGGGCGATCACTCAAAGGCGATCGAGAATTACACACAAGCGATCGAAATTGATCCGAACGATAAAGATGTTTATGTCAATCGCGGCGTTTCGTATGACAAACTTGACGATTACACAAAGGCGATTGAGGACTATACACGGGCGATAGAGATCGATCCAAAGCTTGCTGCGGCTTATTGTTGCCGCGGCATTTTGTATGTCAAACTTGGAGATTACTTAAAGTCGGTCGAAGACTACACGCAGGCGATCAATATCGAGCCAAACATTGCATATGCCTATTACTGTCGCGGCA
>BNUO01000179.1 GCA_025997415.1 Campylobacterota bacterium | reverse complement strand
GCAACATCTCTATCTTCATCATCGGACACATCACAAAAGACGGTTCGATCGCGGGTCCTCGCGTGCTGGAGCATATGGTTGATACCGTTTTGTACTTTGAGGGAGACAGCTCGGACGAACTGCGCTTTTTACGGGCGTTCAAAAACCGCTTTGGCAGCACGAGCGAGATCGGGATTTTTGAGATGACGCGCGAAGGGCTAAAGAGCGCGGGCAATGTCGGATCGCGCTTCTTTAACCGCCGCGAAAACAAGGCGGGATCGGCGGCGACAGTTGTCATGGAGGGTACGCGCCCGCTTGTCTTGGAGGTGCAGGCGCTAGTTAGCGATGCGTTTGGAAATCCGCGCCGCAGTTCGACAGGGTTTGATTCGGGCAGACTGACGATGCTGCTTGCGCTGCTCGAAAAAAAACTGGAGCTGCCGTTTAACCGTTACGATGTGTTTATCAACCTCGCGGGCGGCATTCATGTCAACGAAACGGCGGCAGATCTGGCGGTGATCGCAGCGATTTTGAGCAGCTTCCGCAACCGTCCGATCGGTGAAAAAACGCTATTTATCGGCGAAGTGAGTCTGATAGGCGACATTCGTGAAGTGCCGAACTTGGATCTGCGCCTCGCCGAAGGGACAAGTCAGGGGTTTGAAAAGGCGGTTATTCCGCGCAAACCGCTGGGCAAAACGGGTCTGAAATGCTTTGTCGCAGAGGAGGTTGCAAAGGTGATCGACTGGATGTGATCGCAGCGCAAACAAAGCGGCTATGCTATCTGTACCAGCTGTTTTAAGTGTCGCTCAAACGATTCAATACTCGTCTCTTTGCGCCAAACAACATTCGGGATTTGCGTGAAAAGTTTTTCTTGTGCGTTGAGAGCAATAGCATCCGAGAAGCGAAGATTATCGCTCTTTGTCTCGACCACCAAACAAAGACCCAGCGTCTTGCCACTATCTTTGCTGATCGCGAAAACGAAGTCCGGAGTTGTAGTTTTACCCGTGTAGGTTGGGACTTTTATACTGCTTTTGGGCAATTTGCCATAAACCACCACTTCCGTTTGAGGTCTAACCTTTGGAACTTCGTGTTCTGTATTGCTGTCTAAATCGTTATCAAGAACTTCTTGTGTCAATTCATCGACAAAATTACCATCTTTAATCAGGCTTGTATTGGCACAAAAATCCAGCTTATGATAATCATATTTCTGCGCAAAACAGTCGGCAAATTTTTCATCAAATGCGTTTATAAGATTTTCAAGCGACTTGAGGTTGAACAGATCTTTTGTGTTTTTCTTATCCTTGAGCGCGTCAATCATACTACTATGCAAAAGCGTTAATGGTAGATTGGTTCTTTTGTTTAATCGTTTCAAAAACTCACCATAAGAAATCACCGACAAAGACGAATCAACAGATTCGCTGCAATCAGTAAGCAGCTGAACCGTATTCTCACCTCTTGCAATGCGCTGTTTAACAATTTGTGCGTATGGCGCAACAAAAGAGTGAGTTCTAATCATCGATCGAAGCAGTTTTTCAAGCTCATGCTTTTCGATTTTTTCAAAACGAAGCAGATAGCGTTTTGTAACTTCCTGCCACAGATCGCGCAGTTTTTCAAAATTATCTCTGTTTAATTTGATTTTTGGCTGTTGTGGCGCTCCTTCGCTGAGCACATTGCCCGAATCCGAAAGAGATAGAATAAGCAAGGCGGGCAATGTGCTC
>BNUO01000178.1 GCA_025997415.1 Campylobacterota bacterium | reverse complement strand
AAGCCATAATGCCTTATCGGCTATGGTATAGATACGCCGCCCAGCGACGGGAAATTCCCCTCAAACTTCCTTCAAAATCTTTTACAAAGAAATCACAATTATCAACTTATAAAAACGAAATATACAATGACAACACATCTTTCCGATCTTGAAATTGCCCGGCAGACAACAATGCTTCCGATTGAACAGATTGCCCGGAAATTGGGTTTGCCCGCAGAACGACTGGAATGTTTCGGACTTGTCAAGGCGAAAATTCCTTCTGACGTTTTCAAACAACATGCGGACCGCCCCGACGGCAAGCTGATTCTGGTGACGGCGGTCACTCCGACGCCAGCTGGTGAAGGAAAAACGACAACAAGTATCGGGCTTGCCGACGCTCTGAACCGTATCGGGAAAAAAACAACCGTTTGTCTTCGGGAACCGTCGCTCGGACCGTGTTTCGGGATCAAAGGGGGAGCCGCCGGCGGAGGCTATGCCCAAGTTGTGCCGATGGAAGACATCAATCTTCATTTCACTGGCGATCTTCATGCCATTACAACGGCCAACAATCTTCTGGCTGCGGTACTGGATAACCATCTGCATCACGGAAACGCACTTCGGCTGGACACGCGCCGTATCACCTGGAACCGGGTTGTCGATCTGAACGACCGGGCGCTGCGGAAAACAGTGGTCGGTTTGGGCGGTGTCCTTGATTCCGTGCCGCGCGAGTCAGGATTCGATATTACGGTCGCTTCCGAGGTGATGGCGGTCTTTTGTTTGAGCAATTCCATCTTTGAACTCAAAGAGCGTTTGAGCCGGATCATTGTCGGTTACACCTCTGAAGGAAATCCGGTCACGGCGGCGCAGCTTCACTGTCACGGAGCAATGGCTGCACTGCTGAAAGACGCGGTCAAGCCGAATCTTGTCCAGACGCTTGAAGGAAATCCGGCACTCATTCACGGCGGACCGTTCGCCAACATCGCTCACGGATGTAACAGCGTTCTTGCAACCAAACTCGCCCTGAAACTTTCCGATTACACCGTCACGGAAGCCGGTTTCGGTGCCGATCTCGGCGCGGAGAAATTTTTCGATATCAAATGCCGTCAATCCGGTCTGAAACCGAATGCCGCGGTTGTGGTCGCCACCGTCCGGGCTTTGAAGTATCACGGCGGAGTTGATCTGAAAGATTTGCAATTGCCGAATCTCGACGCACTGGCTCGGGGATTTGAAAATCTCCGCAAACATCTTGAGAATCTCAAACTTTTCGGTGTTCCGGCGGTAACGGCTGTCAATACGTTTCCGACCGACACCGAGGAGGAAACACAGCTTATTGTCGGTCTGTGTGCCGAACTCGGTGTCAAAGCGGCCAAGGCGGAACATTGGGCACACGGCGGTGCCGGTGCGGAAGAACTTGCCCGATTGGTTCTCGACGCTGCAAATAACGACGCTTCATCGTTCCGGCTCCTTTATCCGGATGAAATGCCGCTCCTTGAAAAGGTTGAAACCGTTTGCCGGAAAATTTACGGTGCGGACAAAATCATTGCCGATAAAAAAGTCCGGACAAAGTTTGCGCATCTGGAGGAACTCGGCTTCGGACATTTGCCGGTGTGTATGGCCAAAACACAGTATTCCTTTTCCGCAGACCCGTCGCTTCGCTGCCGTCCGCAGAATTTCGATGTACCGATCCGTGATGTCAGAATTTCCGCAGCCAGAAGATTGTTGGCCGTTGTAATGG
>BNUO01000177.1 GCA_025997415.1 Campylobacterota bacterium | reverse complement strand
GTTCGGTGGTGAATTGCCATTCGACGGCTTTTTGTTTGGTGTTGCAGTCCCTTGCCCAAGCCATGACCTTCGCGACGCAATTCTTCAATCGTTGCGAAACGGCGTCCCTTCACGCACCGGGCCGTCAAAGCCGACAACTCGTTTTCCGCGATGTTCAAGCAACTTCCATGGTTTGGCCGTCGGCACGATTTCCAGGCGTCGTGCCAACGCTCCTGCATGGTTTGGTTCAAGGGTTTCGTAAAACGCTCCGAGCGAATGCGTGTTCAAATTATCGCAAATCAAAATGATCTTTTCCACGTTTGGATAATCTTCTTCCAGCAAAATTCGAGCTTCCAGGATCCAGTCGACTTTCGTTTTTCTTTCGCGAACGGCAACGCGACGCCAACATCCAAGCGGCTCGGTGAACATGAAAATGTTCGCAACACCTGCCCATTCATATTCATAATCGACCCGCCGGACATGATTTTGCGTCGCGGCTATCGGTGTTCCCGTTTCCTTGAAAAGTTGCACCGGCTGCTCGTCCATCATGATCACCGGAATGTTCGGATTGCGTGGAAGACCGTATATTTCCAGTACATTCTCCATTCCTGCGACGAACTCACCGTTCGATTTCGGTGGGATGACCCAGTATTGGATTTTCCGTCCCGTCATTTTGTTTTTTTTAGTGTTTTTTGAATCGTCACATGGCTGATCGAAGGAACGATCTCCAATTCGACTACTTTTTCCGCGAGCAACCGAAGCGTCCAACCGTTGCGACCTTTCGGCGGATCGGACAATTTCAAGGCGATCACTTTCGCACCCTGTTCACCGTCCAGTTTCTTGACCACCGAAGGCACGATTCTCGCTCTTCATCGGTCAACCGTACAATGTAAATCTTCTGCATGACGAAACCTCCCTGTGTTGAAAAACGTCAACATAACAGATTTCGCCTTTTCTTCATATACCAATTCCTAATATTTACAAGGTACTAGAGCCTTTCACGAGTTAATTTAGGCCATATCCTGGGTGTTTGAAGTAGTTTTGGCATTCGATTGACGAGAAGAATTTTCCCGATGCCAACAAAAATTCGCTGAAGTTGAGCGTAAAAAGTCGTCTGTTGATCCACCAAAATTTCCCAGTAACCAAAAATTGTTAGAATTTGACGGCGAAGCGGGAAGTCAGGCCGGGCTTGAAATCGCTCCGATATTACAGAGTTTTGCCGACATGATCACGGAGATCGCCCGACTCGGAGCGAAGAAACTTTTGGCCGAGGCGTTGGAGTGCGAGATCGCGGAACACCTCGCAAAATACGAGGCCATTCGCGACGAACACGGTCACAAACAAATCGTGCGAAACGGCCACTGCGAGCCGCGAAACATTTTGACCGGCCTGGAGGCCGTAAAATCACGGTTCAAAACGTTCTTTGCAATCGGAAGATCATGACTCGAATCCGTCGTGCAAATCCGATGTTTCTTCTTCACGACGCTTTTGATTCCGCAATCTTTGTAATCGGCAGGGATCGTGTTCGGCGAACAAGTGATGCCTCGTGACTACAGGACGGCACTGATTTTTCGGTAACCGTAAATTCGGCGACTCTTGTTGAAAAGTTCCTCGACAAGATCGCGTCGTTTTTGCTTGGCTTGTTCCCGGACGGTCGGCGGAGTGGCCTTCCGCTTTCGCCAGCTTTAGTATTCGCTCTGTGATACTTTTAACACTTCTCACATCCCTGTACTACGTCACGCGCAGCGCTCCTCTT
>BNUO01000176.1 GCA_025997415.1 Campylobacterota bacterium | reverse complement strand
AATGGCTTCCAAAGGTTCCGCCGCCGTGGACGGAGTCAGCCTGACGCTGGTCAATTGTACCCGGGATCATTTCAGTGTGGCATTGATCCCTTACACGTTGAAAGTGACAACATTGGGAAGCTGAATCGGAAGCTCAAATGGTGTTGCGTCTTCAACAATATTCCGGCAATGGGCGTCGCTACGGACAGTGTGGACAGCGCCGTATCTGTCCCGGATTTTAAGCGGACGGGTTCGGCAGATTCTATTGCAGTTTTCTCCCGGCGGAACAAGATTCGCTTTCCAAAGGCAATGTTCCATCGTGAAGAGCGGTGAACGGCCCAACACGATCAATTCGACCTGTCCGGCGGGAATCCGGTCCAAAAGCGTGTTCAACCGCCCGGCATCCAGATCGCGTCCGAAGGTAACACGCTGCAATGTGTGTCCCAATTGAAACAATTGCCCGAACGCCAGGTCATTGACGATATTCAGTGAAAAATCGGCAAGACAGGGAACTCCGCGTTCCTGAAAGAATGCGAGTGCTCCCAGATTACGCACCAAAACGGCGTCCGGCTCGTGTTTTGCGAGTGATTCAAGAAAGCTTGTTTCGCCCGGCTTTAAGATTCGTGGAGTCACGGCGATAAATTCGGCATGAAGCATCCGGACGGCTTGTACGGCGGTTTCGTATTCTTTGCGTTCCCTAAGTTCCGCATAAAAACTCCGGCATCCGGCATCAATACAGCGCTGAAGCACGGCTTGATCTTCAAAAAACCGGACATCCCGAAAGAGCAGATGCGTGACAACCGGCAAATTCACGGATCGGGGGATATTTTTTGCAGCA
The DNA here is from genome assembly GCA_025997415.1 of Campylobacterota bacterium. Classification (GTDB taxonomy): domain Bacteria; phylum Campylobacterota; class Campylobacteria; order Campylobacterales; family SZUA-545; genus JAIRKM01. Next base: position 925 of record BNUO01000176.1, on the reverse strand, counting down.
TCATCGCGCCGCAGTTTCTCCAGAGATTTTCCCCAGACAATCGGCGGCAGTTTTTCCGCAGGTTCCGATTGCAGTTCGGCGGTCAGCTTTTTCCGCATTTGACCGAGAACACTGAGCGGAAGCATGACGTTGCCATCAAGAGCCGTATCAAGCGAAGCCAGTTCAAAGACGGTATCCCCAAGTCTTCCGAATTGTTCCCGAAGCACTTCCGGCGTGAGCGGATGTTTTCTTGCTTCCTCCAATGGTGTTTCACTTGTCACACGGATTTGTATTCCCGTGGGCGGCGAGGCTTCCAGCACAAGAGGTTTACCGGCATTTCCCCAAACTTTCAAATGAAGCGGAACCCGCCGTAAAGAACGGTGCGATTTCAGAGCCGAACGGATTTGACGTTCCAACTGCGGGTCATCCGTTTTACGGACTTCCCGACCGGTTTGAACATGATCGGCATTGATTGTACCGTTGCGGAATGTCAGCAACACTTTACTTCCGGCTGGTGCTTCTTTGACCGAATCCCTGCGGTGGAAAATTTCATAAACCCGGCCTCCTTGTGAGTTTTCCGGTTCCGTTTCGTTTTCAAACAGAACGCCGTCACCCCGGCGGACGGAAGTGGTAAGCGCGACAACAACGGCATCGCGCCGCACTTCAATCACGGTTCCGAGCGGTGTGCCCCGATGAGCAACGATGTTTCCCGGCACAAGCCGCCGCGGTTCGGCCCCTTCCAGCCAGCCGGTCGAAAACCCCCGTGAAAATGTGAGCGCAAGCCGTTTCTGATTTTCCTTATGATGTTCGGCAGTGACGTTTCCCTCATAAACTGCATCAACAGCCTCACGGTAAATTCTCGTTACTTCAGCAACATACTCCGGTGGTTTCAAACGTCCCTCGATTTTTAAGGAACATATTCCCGCATCCATCATTTCCGCAAGTA
>BNUO01000175.1 GCA_025997415.1 Campylobacterota bacterium | reverse complement strand
AGGCTATCAATTGGAAACCGTTTGCTATCAGCCCGACAATGTGGTCAACTCGGTCCGTTCGTTTGAGAGAAATCTTCTGGAAACGGCGGTGATTGTCACATTTGTGGTGATGCTTGCAATGGGGTGGCGGAGCGGACTGTTGATTACAAGCAGTCTTCTGATCGTGATTCTGGGAACTCTTTGCATTCTCTGGCCGATGGGTGTCGTTTTGCAAAGAACAAGTCTCGGAGCGTTCATTGTTGCATTGGGTATTCTTGTCGATGACGCCGTGGTGGTCGGCGATATGATTCTGGTGCTGATGCAGCGCGGCATGAACCGCAAAGACGCCTGTATCGAAGGGGCACGGAAAGTCGGTAATCAGCTTTTGGGGGCAACCATTGTCGGAGCGCTGGCGTTTCTGCCGGTTTATCTCTCAAAGGATGTGACGGGCGAATACTGTCATGATCTGTTCGTCGTTATCTCCATTTCGCTGGGAATAAGCTGGATTGTGGCGATGATGCAGACACCGGTCGTCTATTATTTCTTTGTCCATTTGAAAACGGAGCCGGAACAGAATGTTCACAACGGTATCATTCACCGGTTCTACCGGCGGCTGCTGGAATGGACGCTTTGCCATAAAATACTTACGCTTTCCCTCCTTGCAGCGGCATTGGCGGTTTCCATTTATGGGGGAACGCATATCCAGCAGATTTTCTTCCCGCCGACACAGCGCTCCGAGTTCATGATCGAATACTGGCTCCCGGAAGGAACATCCATCCATAAAACCGCTGAAGATGCCAAGTCCATTCAGGAGCACATTCTTGAAAAATATGATTCCATCAAGCAGGTTTCCGCTTTTATCGGAAGCGGTCCGCCGCGTTTTTATCTTCCTTATGAACCGGAAGCGATCAACTCCGGATATGCGTTCATTCTTGTCGGCACTAAAGAAGTCAAGGATGTGGAAAAGATGATTGTTCCGGTCGATACATGGCTTCACAAGGAATTTCCGCAGGCACAGATACGGGTCAACCGGTTCAATCTCGGTCCGTCAACGCCCAGTGAAATTGAAGTGCGGTTCCGGGGACCTGATAAAACGGTGCTTCGTCAACTGGCCGCCGAAGTGACGGATATCTTTGAAGGCGAACCGTCCATCAGGGATGTCCGTGACGATTGGCGGCAGATGATTAAAGTCTGGATGCCGGGATATTCGCAGGCACGCGGCATTCAAACGCTTACCAGCCGGAGCGATATGAATCTGGCACTAAGCTGGGCAACTCTCGGGGTTCCCATGGCGGTCTACAGTGAAGGGGACAATACACTTCCCATTCTTTTCCGGGGAACGGAAAAAGAAAGGAACAGTATTGAAACGATCACCAATATTCCCATCTGGGGGATCGGTCAGGAATCCATTCCGCTCGCTCAGGTGATTGCCAGTGAAAATTTCCATTGGCAGGAAGGGGAAATTCACCGCCGTAACGGTGTGCCGACAATCACAATCGGCTGTATTCCCGCTCACGGCAAAGAATGGAATCAGGTTCTACGGAAGGTGCGTTCCCAAGTGGAATCAATTGAACTTCCCCGGGGCTATCCGCTTGAATGGGGAGGACAGTACGAAAAATCCCGGAAAGCAGAAGCGACTCTGCTGGGCAAGCTCCCGATAGCACTGATTCTGATGGCGGTTATTGTCGTCATTCTGTTCAATGCGTTGAGACAGCCGCTCATCATTTTGCTCACGTTTCCGCTTGCAATCATCGGTGTGAGCGCCGGACTTTTG
>BNUO01000174.1 GCA_025997415.1 Campylobacterota bacterium | reverse complement strand
CATTTTGTTTGCAATCATAGCAGGCTGCGATCAATCGGATAGCGGCAGCGCGTCGAACGGCTTTGCAAGGACTACAAACGCTCCAGCAGAAACAAAACCTGACGGCAACGATCCATCGCAGATTTTGAGACATTTTTGTCTAGCAACACGCAGATTCCTGTCAAGCCGCGAGAGTTCAGAGCAAATAAGAATATCGCCCTTCTTTATTTTTTAGCAGATTGCCCAGCTTCCGCTCATTAACCTTTTTTGTTCCTGAAATTGTTTCATCGATCCATTTTTATAAATAGTAAATATCATCAGTTGTTATCCAAAATATATGAGCAATTTTGCGCGGCAGTGATATAAAAAGGTATGGCTATGACTTTGCTGATTTGTGGCTCATTAACTCGCACAATGGCATAAAAGAAAAAGGCATCAAGCCAATAGATATCAATGATTATTCTGCAATCAAGAAACATTTGGATTCTTTTTGGAAACAAATAGAAAAGCGACAAGACCGAGGCGACACTCCATACAATTTGAGAAACTGTGCTTATATGAACGATTAACGATCGTATGCAAAACCCTGAAAAAGACCCGACAATCGACAGTCCGCGCGGAATTAAATAGCGGAGGGTTTGGGAGTGGTAACTCCCAAGAGCCACGAAGCGGCGGAGCAGTAGGCTCGCACCGAGCCGTTACTGCGGATGGCAGCTTGGCTAGCGCGAGTAACGGCAGAATATACAGTAGAGAATACGCTACAAGTATTGCGGATTTTAATACGATCGGCGCGATTAAACAGATCGAAAACCTGATCGATAGCATTCCAAAACGAAAGCAGGAGATGCAGATCAGGCTTGTCGAGGGCAAAAAAGAGCTGGCGAAACTACGCGAAGGGATACAAGAGAAGTTTTCGCGCGAGCTTGAGCTAAAGAAGAAAACCGAACTGCGCGACGAACTCTACAATGCGCTTTATCGCAAGAAAAGTGATGATGGCGCAGTTGGTGGAGTGCTGCAGTCCAATCCTCAAATAGGCGGCGCAATCGTGGGCGCACAGGCGGGTTGGGAGCATGACGAAAACGGGTATTGGCGGTTTAATCCTGCGAAAGCAGCAGTCGGAGCTGCGGCAGGATTGGGCGCGGCAAGAGCGATGACGAAGGGGCAAACGCTGAAACCATCTGTCATTCTGAGCAAAGCGAAGAATCTCAACGCAGATTCTTCAGTCGCTGCGCTTCTTCAGAATGACAGGATTATGGCAATAACAGGACGGCAAGAGCGGCGCGAGATAGGCAATATCGGCAAAGTTTTACGCGGTGAAAAGCCTTCAACGATTATCCGCAAAGACGAAGCAGCGATCAAGCGAGAGGCAGAATATCGCAAAGCGGACGCGGCAGAGGTGGAGAAGGCGATCGCGTTTGAGAGAGGCAGACAGAATAAAACCGATCCAAGACGCGGCTTTGGGTCTCTTCATATAGAGAAACACTTAGACGAGGGCACAGCAGGGTTTGTTACGCTCGCAGAAGTGATGGCGATCGGCAAAGTGATTAGAGAGGGCAAGTTCAGCATAAACAACGGTAAGCACATCTACGTGATTACAAAAGAGGACGGAACAAATCTTTATGCGATCGTGGGCTTTAAGGATATGGCGGGCAAAAAGGGTGAAAGAACGATTTCGTTTTATTCGGATCGGAATATGAACGGCTTGCCGTCTAAGGGTGTGCCGACTCGGGACACAATTACTTCAACCTCTGGCGGCAAGACTGAAACTCTACCACAAACTCCCAAAAAT
>BNUO01000173.1 GCA_025997415.1 Campylobacterota bacterium | reverse complement strand
TGTGATTGAACCGGACGGTAATTACGCTTTTATCAGTGCTGTTTTCGGACATTTTGAACATCTGCCCGACTCCGTGGACGGCGGCTGGACCAATGAAAACGTGATTGCCGTGCTTGATCTGGAAACCGGAAAACATGCCAACAGTTTTTCACTCGATGGTCCTCTGGCGGTTGGAGCGGCCAATCCCTGGGGACTTGATATTTCCGAAGACGGACGTTTTCTCGCCGTTGCCGGTTCTGGAACCGATGAAGTTCATTTGCTCAATCTTCCCAAGGTGATTAACATTCTGGATACCTATCCATTAAAAAAGAACCGACCGCCGGGAAAGATTGCCGTGTCCAACCAAGCAATGCAGGAATCGCAAATTCCGGTGAAAATCCGGATTCCCGCCGGTGCAAAAGGAATAAGACGGGTTGCCGTTCATGGAAACCGGATATACTTCAATTCTTATTTTGAAGATATGATCGGATGTATTGACGCGGAAATCAGGGAACCGGTTGTTTTTGTACAGAATTATAATCCTTATGTGAATAACTATCCCGATTTAAATGACGTTCCCTATCAGGAAGGCCGGTTGATTTTTCATCCGCTTTCATCTTACGAACCGTTTCAGGGAATGACTTTGCACCGAAGCGCCGCTCGGTTGGGGCCGAAACCGGTTTGGACCAACATCCGCCGGGGAGAAATGCTGTTTCACGATGCCATGATTTGCAGGCTTCAATGGCAAAGCTGTTTCAGTTGTCATCCGGACGGCCGTGCCGATTCTCTCAATTGGGACCTTCTCAATGACGGCCAAAACAATGCCAAAAATACGAAAAGCCTTCTTCTGGCTCATGAAACTCCGCCCTGCATGGCGTCCGGTGTGCGTAAAGATGCGGAAACCGCAGTCCGTTCCGGGATTATCAACATTCTTTTCAATGAAATTTCTGATGGCGATTATTGTGCTCTTGATGAATATTTGAAATCGCTTGAACCGGTGCCGAGTCCTTTTCTTGTTGACGGAAAACTGACTGAATCCGCGCTTCGGGGAAAACGGCTCTTTGAAGGTTCCAAAGCCGGTTGTGCTCAATGTCACCCGGCGCCGTATTTTACCGACTTTGAAAAACATGATGTCGGGACAACCGTCTATCAGGCGGAAACGTTTACCATCCGTGATTACTTCAATGCTTATGACACACCGGCACTTGTTGAAGTCTGGCGGACGGCTCCCTATTTGCACGATGGACGGTATCTGACCGTCAAGGAATTGATCGTCCGGGGAAATCATTTCGCCCCGGACAACCGGCTCAAAAAACTCACCGAACAGGAAACCGACGACCTTGTTGAGTACGTCTTGTCACTTTGACCTTTGTTGCACGCGCTTTGTTGGAGATACTGAGTCATGTACCAGTTTCATCCCGCTGGACAATTAAGGATTAAGTTATTATTCTTACCGGGTTATAGTCTAAACTTGAATTTAATTGAGCGGCTTTGGAAATTCGTGAAGAAGCAGGCTTTGTATAACATTTATTACGAAACCTTTGCTTCATTCAAATCCGGCATTACCGATTGTTGGCAAAAAGTCAATTCCGATTACAAGAACGTCTTGAAAAACAACACTGTCTCTCAAATTTCATACCATCGAAAATCAATGTATTATGGCAGGGTGAGAGATAGTGCATCTTCCATCCCCATGGGGTATGGGCTGTTCTGATCAGTTTTATTCCCCTCCTTGAAATAGATCAACTACATAAAAAAGGAATATACAAAGCTTATGTCCATCATACCAACTGCGGTATAC
>BNUO01000172.1 GCA_025997415.1 Campylobacterota bacterium | reverse complement strand
TGTTAGACCACACTCTGCGACTGTATGTGAAACAGACACCTCTGGATAATGATGTTAGACCACACTCTGCGACTGTATGTGAAACAGACACCTCTGGAATCAGTTGGCTTAGAGAGAAACCCAAGACGGACAATGATTTCAGACCACACTAAGCGTATCGCCCTAAGGACATTGAGATTGCCGTCTGTGGTGATGGATAGAGGGTTTAAGTCTTCTCCTAAGATCAACTTGTCGCCTCAAGCGACGCAAAGTGGTGATGGATAGAGGGCTTAATCCAAGCTCTCATTTCGCTAACGCTCAATGTGATATTGCATTTGTTGTGATGGATAGAGGGTTTAAGTCTAGCTCTCTAAGCTTCAGCAAGATAGGATAGACACTCTTGTGTGACTCTCCGCTGGTTGTATGTTCCCAATAGATTGGCTTCAAGGTATCGCTGTCGATCAAGACGATAAAACAAGACTTTTTCTTGCTGTTTGGGCGCTTATGAAAATAGGTGGCATCTATGAGAGCATGCTTGATTACGCTGTAATTAACAGAAGGTTGTGGAAGCCTAGAAGCACAAAGAAAAGAGTTGTGGTCTGATCGCACCATAATCAATAGACAGCTGTGGAGGTTCTCTGTCTAGCCAATAATGAATGATTCTGTCAAGTGTTGATTGGCTGTAATTGGGAGGGTGTGGGAGTGTAACTCCTAAGAGCTACGATGGAGCAGCAGCTCTGCACCAGAGCGTTATTGCGGAGGAAGCGGGAGCTTTGCTACTGTGAGTAACCGCTTTGACAACCAATACTCTATGATTCTCGTTAGTGTTGATTGGCTGTAATCACAGTATTTCATTAGCTTCCTAATGCTGTAACCCTCCACTACCCACCCTCTGAACCAACTCTGTTGATTATTGACCTTTGAATCTATCCTAGTGCGGATAAATCTAAAGCCACATGCGGGGCATTTAGGAGAGTGCAGGAAGTGGGCGAAGCAGTACGGAGCAACAGAGCCAAAGGCTCGTCGTTGCGAAGAGATGGACGCCCCGCGCTTCGTTGCTTCGGAGGAAGCGGGAGCTTTGCTCTCGTGAGCAACTGCATCGCTGTATTCCAATGTCTGTGAAACCGCCTAAGTTCGCTTTTAAGCAACTGCGTCGTGATTCCAATGCTTGTGAAGATCAGCTAGGCGTGTCTTACTATTAAGACATCTCGGACACTTTGCGCTGTTTTTTTATATGCCATTTAGTAAACCTTTTTGCTAAATATAGCGACTTGACAAACCTTTTCCTTAAATTTAGCAACAAACCACTAACAAACCCTATGCACGAAATGATTCGTAAGGTGTTTTTCAGCACGAAATGAGTATTAGCCCCAGAATGACAAGAGGGCGTTCGGAATGACAATTCCCGTCATGTTGAGCGTTAACGAAACATCTGTGTTGGATTCTTTGAGATTCTTCGCCTTCGGCTCAGAATGACAGGTTCTTGTCATGTTGAGGAGCAAAGCGACGAAACATCTGTGTTTGTCTTTAGATTCTTCGTCGTTTCACTCCCTCAGAATGACAAGAAGGTGTGTCATTGCTGTGCAAGCCAGCCATTTCGTTGACTACTTTTCGTTTTGCTTAGCATAGCGCGTTAGCGCTATGCTATCTCCTCTTTCGCTTCTAAAACCAGCTTTCACTTTATCTCTTCTTTCATCTCTCTTCTCCCGCTCTTGCTTCTCTATCTCACTCTTACTCTAACTCCTTTCTAAACTCCTGCGGTGTTTTGTTGTTCAATGATTGGTGTCCTCTCATCTCATTGTAGTAGA
>BNUO01000171.1 GCA_025997415.1 Campylobacterota bacterium | reverse complement strand
AAGCGGTTTCGACGGAGCGGGCAACTACAACTTCGGTCTAAATGAGCAACTCATCTTCCCCGAAGTCAATTACGATGACATCGTGAAGATTCACGGTATGAACATCACGATCGCAACAACGGCGCGAAGCGACAAGGAGGCATTTGTGCTTCTTGAAAAACTCGGCTTCCCGTTTGCAAAGAAGGGTTGATATGGCAAAGAAATCGATCACAATCAAGGCATCGCGCAAGCCGAAATTTGCGGTGCGCGCCTACACTCGCTGCCAAATTTGCGGACGACCAAAGTCGGTTTATCGTGATTTTGGTATCTGCCGCGTCTGCCTTCGCAAGATGGCAAACGAAGGGCTACTCCCTGGCGTTCGCAAATCAAGCTGGTAAGGAATAACGATGAATGATGTAATTGCGGACTCTTTAACACGCATTAGAAACGCTTCCAAACGCCGTCAAGAGGCGACAAAACTTCTGTATTCCAAAACCGTTGAGGCGATCCTCGCAGTTTTGCAAAACAAAGGTTACATCGACTCTTTCAAAGCAGACGAAGCGGAGACCAAGCGTTTTATCGATGTCTTTTTGAAATACGACGAACAGGGGCGCGCCGTGATCAACGAGATCAAGCGCGTAAGCAAGCCGGGTCGGAGAATCTACCGCGCGGCAGTTGATAACAAGAAATTCAAAAACGGCTACGGCACGATCATCATCACCACATCAAAGGGTGTGCTCAGCAATGACGAAGCGCACAAACTCAATGTGGGCGGCGAAGTGCTCTGCACCGTTTGGTAAGGACAGGAGATGTCAAGAGTAGGAAAACTTCCCGTCGCGCTACCAAAGGGCGTGGAGGCGAAGATCAACGGAACACAGATCGAGTTTAAGGGCGCGAAAGCGACCAAAACTCTTGAAACGCTGGGTCATGTACAGGTAACGCTTGAAGATGGCAAACTCCACTTCAAGCCCAAAGACGAAACGGCTCAGTCCAAAGCGTTTTGGGGCACTTACCGTGTGCTTGCCAACAACATCGTTTATGGTTTGGCAAACGGTTTTGAGAAGAAGCTGGAGATCGCAGGCGTGGGCTACCGCGCGGCAGTCAAGGGAAACTCGCTTGAACTGCTGCTGGGCTACTCACATCCGATCAACTTCCCGATTCCTGCGGGCATTGAGATCACAGTCGATAAAAATGTGAGTATCAGTATCAAGGGCGCGGACAAGCAGCAGGTTGGTCAAGTTGCCGCAGAGATCCGCGACTTCAGATCGCCCGAACCGTACAAGGGTAAAGGGGTGCGCTACTCCGATGAAGTGCTTCTGAAAAAAGCCGGCAAAACTGCCAAGAAGTAAGGGGTAAGCAATGACAAGAAATGTTCAAAAACGAAAGATCGCTACGAGACTTCGCCGCAAATCGGCGATCCGTGCGAAGCTAAGCGGCGTTGCGGCAAAACCAAGAGTTACCAGTTTTTTGTCCATGCCGCTACTCTCCGATCACTGGTTGTTCTGTTTGACTCATTTTTCCGCGCCGGAGGTGGTTACGAGCGTGTCTTTGATCTTATCGGTGAGAGTGCGAGCCTCTTTGCCGATTAGCTTAACCCTCTTGGCGGATTTTGGCGCAAGACCTTTGGCTTTGATTGTTTCAAGCGTGATCTCGCCTAGCTCTTTGATCGCAGGGAAGCGATCGACGCTAATGGAGTAGGGTTTTTCAACGCTTGAAGTAAAGCCCACCTTTGGCAGACGACGATAGAGCGGCTGTTGTCCGCCCTCAAAACCCGCCTTGCGACCGCTGCCGGTTCTGGCGTGCTGACCTTTGTTGCCGCGACCTGCCG
>BNUO01000170.1 GCA_025997415.1 Campylobacterota bacterium | reverse complement strand
GTCACCGTTTTTCAATTCACGTTCCAGAGCAACTTTTTCTCCATTGACGTAAACACCGTTTTTGCTTTGCATATCCCGAACAGCGACATACGCATCTTCCGAAATGATTGCGCAGTGATAACGGCTGATCAGTTCACTTCTTGGTTTCAAATGGCAATCTTCCGCCCGCCCGACAAAAAACTTCGGAACAGTAATTGGAATTGCCTGTCCTGATTTGCTGCCGCTTGCCACAACCAATTTAACATCCATTTTCCGACCTTTCTTTTAATGTCTCTCTGTCTGCCGAATAGCCGAAACCGAGAGAGAGTAAAACACTGGTTCAGGATTTTCCCCAAATGAAAAACCGAGTCCGTAAATATTTCAGTATTTTCTATTAACTACCATGTTATCAAAAAGAATCTGTTACGTCAAATATTATTTTCATTTCTTTGATAAATCCACAGGAGTATTTTCTGAAAAAATAAAATGCGGAGATTTCATAGACTGTCGCAATAATTTTGATATTCCTGTGTAAAAATCTTTTTCTTGAGCAAATACGTTATCAAACCGATAAAATTTATGGATACATTGTGCACCCAACTGTATCATTATAATGTCAGTCACGATTTGTTAAAGAACAATCCAAATTTTTAACTCCGTCCTCTCATGATCAGACCGCTCCCCCCCGAGCTGAAGGTTCTGACCGCAGGATTCGTTCTCGTTTTGGGAACTCTCATTGCGCTCCGTTTTCCTGCGGAAAAAACCGTAGTTTTGGAAAATCCGCCTGTTTATCGTCCAGTTCAGGAAAAATCATCACCGCAATCGTTATTTCCCGGTTTTGCGGAAACTGTTTATTTTGACACTGTTTCCAAAACCGTTCCACAGGAAACGGTTGATGAGATTGTGCAATTTTCCGCTGCGGAAACGGCACCGGAAGTGATTCCTTCTGTTATCGCAGAAGAATCTGAAAATACAATTGCCGCTGTTCAGGAAGTTATTCCGGCGCTACCGGATTATATTCCGTTTCAAATGGAGCAGACAGCCTCGGTGTCCGAAAGAAATCCGGCATTTTCACGGCAATTTCCCGATCCGCCCTGTATTGAACTGACCGAACTGATTCCGCCGTCAACATTGCCGCCTCCTTTGACGGTGGACAATACCCGTGAATCCAGGGTGATTCCAGTTTCAGTGGTCCGGACAACACTGCATATTCCGACAGTTTCGGAACCGCCGCAGTCAGAAAAAGTGATTTTTGCCCAGGGAACCGTCACAATCCATCCCGAACTTTCCCGGTAACGCCGAATATTACGGTGTGCAAACCATTCCGACAATGATTCTGGTCGGTAAAGACGGCAAGGTCATCAATACCAATGCCCGCGGTGAAATCCTCAACAAGGAACTTGAAAAACTCTTTCCTGAAAAATAAATCCCTATTCCAGTGGAACAACAACAATATACTCTGCGTGGGAACAAATTGTTAGTTTTGAATGACGCAAACCTTCCAAAGGAAAGCGGTTACGTTGAACGCGAAACACTGTGCCTTACCGGCACGGTATATCTCCACAATTTATTGTTCAGTAATTCAGCAAGCAATGGCAGGCCGGAGCATAAGCAACAGGTTGGAGTTTAACCGGGCATTTACGCTTCCGGCTGTCATTGGTATGAAATCTCCGCAATCGTAAGATTGCGGCTCTGAAAGGCGGCTGTTTCGGCGTTACCGGGAAAGTTCGGGATGGATTGTGACGGTTCCCTGGGCAAAAATCACTTTTTCTGACTGCGGCGGTTCCGAAACTGTCGGAATATGCAGTGTTGTCCGGACCACTGAAACTGG
>BNUO01000169.1 GCA_025997415.1 Campylobacterota bacterium | reverse complement strand
CCGTAACGATCTTTGGCAGCGCACGGACAAAGCCGAGCGATGAGTACTACCAAAAAGCGCAGAAGCTGGGCTACATGATGGCGGAGAAGGGATTTAATGTCATCACGGGCGGCAGTAACGGGATTATGGAGGCTGCCAATCGCGGCGCGTATTCGTCGGGCAAAGGCAAGTCGATTGGGCTAAACATCGAACTTCCGCACGAGCAGTCGTCAAATGACTATCTGGACATTAGCCTCAAGTTTGACTACTTTTTTGCCCGCAAAGTGATGCTGGTGAAATACTCCTATGCGTATGTGATCTTTCCGGGCGGTTACGGGACGATGGACGAGCTATTTGAAGCGCTTACGCTGGTGCAAACACACAAGATTTTCCCGATCGGTATCTTTCTGGTCGGTGTGGATTACTACGCGCCGCTGCTTGATTTCATCAAAAAAAGCATGGTTGAAAACAAGACGATCGCGCCTAGCGATGTGGATCTGATCAAACTCACCGATGATTTGGACGAAGTGGTGAGTTTCACGCAGCAGCATGTGGCAACACGGATCGCAGAAATGGAGGATTTGGGGCTGACCAACCTCACCGACTACTCGCGGCTCAAAAAATTTCAAGAAGCGCACAACACTGCAAGGAGGAAGTAATGGCACTTGATGAATGGGAAGAGGACGAACTGCCTACGCCGCTTGATGATGGCGATCCGTTAGACGACGGTTTTGACGACGACGAAGATGATTATCTGCCCTCGCGCGGCGGCGTCAGCGGCTACGATGATGACGATTACGCAAACGACGACGATCAAGAAGAAGAGGATTTTTATGAGTAGCAGAGTTCGGTTTGAGGCTATATCGTTGATCCGATCGATCTATCGTGCGATCAAGCGGTGCGGTATCGATCTGAGAGCAAAAAGTGTCGGGGGGGGGGTACGCAATCGGCTGAATACTGCTACGGAGTCTATATGCGCCACCTCGTTAACTGTTTTGAGTGTGGAATGCAAACCGTGCCAAAGCGTTTTGCCGAGTTTGGACCGGGCGACTCTTTGGGCGTTGGATTGTGCGGAGTACTGGCAGGATCGGACAAATACTATGCGTTTGATTCGATCGCACACGCAAACAACCGTCAAAACATCGCGGTTTTGCATAAATTAGTTGCATTTTTTCGCGCAAAAATTCCATTTAACAATCAACCATTCCCGTCTCATATTTTGACAGACGATCTGCTAAAACGATCGCTTGCCGATACACGCATAGAAACGATCGTTCGTATGCTTGAAAACGGCGAAACAACAAGTGGCGATTTAACGATCCAATATGTTGCCCCTTGGGAAAACTATAACGGCGATTACCCTATGGTTGATTATGCTTTATCGCAAGCTGTGCTAGAACATATTTACGATTTGGAATATCTTTACGCAACGCTGGCGCAGATCACGATAAGCAGCGGCTTTTTGTCGCATCAGATCGACTTTCGATCGCATGGCGAGACCTTTGAGTGGAACGGACATTGGAGTATTAACGATCGCAAATGGGAGAAGATTAAAGCCATACAAACCTATTCGATCAACCGCGAACCTGTGAGTACGCATATCAAACTATTTAGCAAGCACGGTTTTACCGTTTTGCGGCAGCAAAACTCCGCCGCAGCCGCTCCTAGCATTTCGCGCGAAAAACTAACTGATCGTTTTAGTCAAATGAGCGATGAAGATTTTACGGCTTCAGGCAGCTTTATCGTTGCGAGAAAAAAGTAACTGATAGATGAATGCAATTTCGGTAGTCATATCGAAGGTTGAAAGCGAATTGGGAGCGATGAAGGGTCTGCGA
>BNUO01000168.1 GCA_025997415.1 Campylobacterota bacterium | reverse complement strand
CCGTTTTGCAGCGGGAATTTCCGCCGTTGCGTATACTTTCGGCGGAAGTGTTCTTTTTCAGTATTCCAATGTTGTATTTCTTATCGGTGCGGCGTGGCTTCCGGAAGCTGTCCGGCAGGGCGATCTTTGTCTGACAACACGTTCCATCCGTCCGGCGGTCTGGCTCGGTATGATTTTGACTCTGACCGTGTTGGGCGGCGATCCACAATCGGCTTACCATGCTCTTCTGCTCATCGGATTTCTCGGTTTTTGTCACTGGCGTGAAGAAAAAAAACAGGCCGAGGAAAATCATCTCATGGCGGAACAATGGACGGTGCCGTCTCAGAAATTCAGTTTTGGGGCAAGTCGTCCCGTTTTGTTGACAGTTGCTGTACTGACCAGTATGGTTCTTGCGGCGGTGCAGTGGATTCCGGCGGTTGATTTTGGAAGCAAGGGCGACCGTATCCTGGAGGACAAACCGGTGTCCTTGTGGAGCGTTCCTTTGAAAATTCATGAAATTCAATGCGGACACGATAGTTCCTGGAGCGATGTCCGTGACGGTCTTTTGGCCTACCGGCCGGGTGAAGGGGGAATCGCCGCCGTCCGTTACAATTACAGCATTTCCCCCTGGCGGCTTGCCGAATGGGTTTGGCCCAATGCAAGCGGACGGATGTTTCCAATCAACACCCGTTGGGGGCTTCTGACGCAGGCCGATCAACAGATTTGGGTTCCGTCGCTTTATATCGGTGTTGTGCCGTTTTTGCTTGCTCTTGCCGGATTGGGATTCCGCAAAAGGGATTTCATCACGCATTGGCTTTCCTGGGGAATCATCTTTTTCACACTCGGCGCATTGGGAACTTTCAGCATCGGATGGTGTATCAACCGTATTCTTGCAATGACCGGTTATTCCCCGCTTGCTTCCAGCGTCGGCGATCCTTTCGGCGGTGTTTACTGGCTGATGAATCTTCTCCTTCCCGGTTACGGACAGTTCCGGTATCCGGCCAAACTGATGACGGCAGTTTCTCTTTTGATGTCGGTGCTTGCCGGAAGATCATTCGATCAATGTTTCGGTCTTTATTCAGTGACGACTTCGATTTATAGTACGGATTTTGTCCTTCAGCAGCGTCATTACCGGCGGCGTTTTCTCTTTTATTCGCAATTGCTGCTGGTTGTCAGTCTGGTGCTGATCCCGTTTGTGCTGATTCCCGGACTTTGGGTTCAATTGCAAAAACGGCTGCCGGAAGACTATCTTTTCGGACGTTTTCAAATGGATCAGGCCGTCGGCGAAGCGACCTTCTCGCTGCTGCACGTCATCAATTGTTTGCTCCTTCTGATTGTTGCGGTACGGCTTTATGTGAAGACCAAAGGGGTCAATGCGGAGCGTTCCGGCGTTTTACCTCCTTTGGAAGAGCAGCAGATGATCCACAGGCGTTATTTCAACCGGCTCGGCCTTTTCATCCTTGTCCTTGTTTGCGGCGATCTCCTTCTTTCCAATCACTGGATGGTTGCCTCGGCGCCGGGGCATCATTTTGACGGGCGTCCTTCGATGTATCTTGCGGTTCATGCCGGTACAAAACATAACCCGCATGATTTCCCGGTCCGTATCTGGCGTGCTCCAATTCTTTCCGCCGGAACAAATCCGTGGTATCCTTCCGCTTTTTCGGAACCGTCTGCAAACCGTATTGCGGAAAACGTTCTTTGGGAACGGGCGACATTTTGGCCGAAGTATCCGCTTGCTTTCAGAAGGAGCAAACAATTGATGACGTGCAGCAGCGAGAAGGTCGCTTCGCCGACGGCCTGATCCATTTGAAAACGTCCGAAAAGATAGTCTTCCGGCAGCC
>BNUO01000167.1 GCA_025997415.1 Campylobacterota bacterium | reverse complement strand
AAACCAAACGCATACAGCCCCGCAAATGTACCTACGATCGAAACAGGCACGGCGAGCATTGGAATGAGCGTTGCGCGCCAGTTTTGTAGGAAGAAGTAGATGATGAGCGTAACAAAGAGCATCGCTTCGCCGATCGTCTGAATCACCTCATTGATCGAAACGCGGACAAATGCTGTCGTATCGTACGGAATGGAGTATTCAAACCCTTCGGGAAAACGGGTGCTGATTGTATTCATTGTCGCAGCGACAGCGTCGGCAGTTTCAAGCGCGTTTGCGCCCGACTGCAAAAAGATACCCATCGGTACGGCTGGGCGTTTGTCCAGCTTTGCGCCGAAGCTGTAATTCTGCGCTCCAAGCTCAACCGTCGCCACATCGCGCAGGCGTAAAAATGTGCCGTTTTGGTTTGCTTTAAGAGTGATGTTGCCAAAGTCTTCGACATCGCTTAGCCGCCCTTGCGAGACGATCGTGTAGGTGTACATCACCTCGCCCGCAGGCGTTGGCGCTTGTCCGAGCATACCCGGCGCGTACTGGCTGTTTTGCTCTCTGATCGCGCTTACTACATCGCTTGGAGTGAGGCTGTACTTTGCGAGTAGGTCAGGGCGAATCCAGATTCGCATAGCGTAATCTTGCGAGCCAAAGAGCGCCACATCGCCCACGCCCTTGATCCGCTTGAGGTCGTCAAGGATATTGAGCAGCGCGTAGTTGTTGATGAAGATCGTGTCGTATCGATCGGGATCGCCGCTTAGAGCGATGATCTCAAGGATCGTGTTGGTTCGTTTGCGAACGGTAACGCCCTGTTTTTGCACCTCTTCGGGCATTCGCGCTAACGCCGCTTGAACGCGGTTATTGACATTGATCGTCGCATTGTCGGGGTCTGTGCCCGTTTCAAACGAGATGTTGATCATCACTTCGCCGCTTGCCGACGCGCTTGACTGAATGTAGATCATGTCATCAACGCCGTTGATCGCCTGTTCCAGCGGAGACGCAACGGTTTGCGAAGCGGTCTCTGCGCTGGCGCCGGGGTAACTGGTCATCACCATCACCTGCGGCGGCACAACCTGCGGGTACTCTTCAACCGGCAGCGCAGTAATTGCGATCACGCCGCCAATCACAACGATGATCGACAGCACGCTTGCTAGGATCGGTCGATCGATAAAGATTTTTGAAAACATCTGTTACCGCCCGTTCTGCGTAGTAGGAGCGTTTGAAGGCGCAGGTGTGTTAGGTGCGGGCGCATTTGCGGGCAGTACCATCACAGGCGTACCGGGTCGCAGTTTGGTCAGGTGGTCAAGGATCACCCGATCGCCCTCTTTGAGTCCGCCGCTAAGCACGATATGACGACCGTCATCATTTTCGACGATCACGGGCTGCATCATCGCTTTGCCGTTGTCGTAGATATAGACAAATGTCCCCTGCGGGCTTTGCATTAACGCTTCGGCGGGAATACGCACCGCGTTTTTCTTGACAATGCCGCTTAGTACGATACGCACATACTGACCCGGAAGCAAGAGTTCGCGTGAGTTTGGCACGATCGCACGCGCTTTGACGCTTCCCGTGTCGCGATCGATTGAGGCATCGACAAAGTCAATGCGCCCCTCGTTTGGAAACTCCAAGCCATCTTCACCGCGCACGCGCACCTTAATGCCGATCGGGTTTGCCCAACTGCTCCCTTCGCCCTCGATCGTATAGCCCGCGCGGAGCTTTTCGATATTGGAAAACGCAAACTCTGCGTAGAGCGGATTGGTTTTGGTGATTGTCGTTAGCAGCGTTCCTGCGGTGATCAGATTGCCCGTGTTCTGCTCTTTTTGTCCCGCAAAACCTTCGATCGGCGCAACAAC
>BNUO01000166.1 GCA_025997415.1 Campylobacterota bacterium | reverse complement strand
GTAAAATAATGTCGGGGAATGCCGGTTGATTGGGGGAGTCCGGAAAATGTTGGGTTTCAAGACAAAAGCCCGCGTGCCGAACATACGTTCTGCCGAATGCTTTCAGTTCTCCGGTCAGAAAATTACCGGTGTAAAACTGAACGCCCGGAACGGTTGTCCAAAGTTCCAGCGTCCGCCCGGATTTGGGATCGGAAACAAACGCCGTGTGGGTGAGTTCCCCCGGTTTTTGCTGATTGATGACGTAACAATGGTCGTATCCTTTGGGAGTATCTCCAACTTGTTCGATCCGTTCGCCGATGCGTGCCGGTTTTCTGAAATCGAGAGGCGTTCCTTCAACGGGAAGGATTTCACCGGTCGGAATCAGAGTTTTTCCTACGGGGACATAATGGTCGGCATTGAGTGTGATGATTTCATCGCAAATTGCCGGTTCGCTGAACGCACTCAAATTGAAATAAGCGTGCTGGGTGAGATTGACAGGCGTCGCCTTGTCAGCGGTTGCGGTGTAATTGATTTCCAATTCGTTCTTATCGCTGAGTTTGTAGGTGACTTCAACCCGGAGTGTTCCGGGAAAACTTTGGGCTTTTTCATCGCTGACGAGAGAAAGTTTCAGCCCTGTGAAATCATTTCCTTCCCAGGGTTCAACATTCCAGAGCACCTTATTGAAACCGTTTTTTCCGCCGTGCAGTAAATTTTCACCGTTATTCGGTTTCAGTTGATATTCCTGTCCGTCAATGGTGAAACGTGCTTTGGCGATCCGGTTTCCAACCCGGCCGACAAGGGTGCCGAAATGCGGACTGCGGGTCAGATAATCATTGACCGTTTCCAAATTGGCGGTGATGTTGCCCGGGATGCCGTTCCTGTCAGGAACATTCAATTCAAAAATGATTCCGCCGAGGCTGAGAACCTTCATGGAAACATTACCGGTGTTGGTCAGCGTGTAAAGATCAACATTTTCGCCCGAAGGCATCTTGCCGAAAAGTATTTTTGAGACTGGCATGGATATCACGTTCCTCACGGTTTTGGTATGAAAAACACTATTATACACAATTGTTTCGGACTTGCAATTCTCGATATTTATCTTTCAATTACTTTATTAACGAGTCAAAAGCATTACCCAAATCTATTATACTTGTTCGGTATATAAGTTTTAGTGATTTATTGTAATAAATATCTGTATAAAAATAACCTGTACAAGTTATTTTTATACAGATACTAACGGGAACGACTCATCCGTCACCATCCAGAATGGGGTATAAATCAATGATTTCAATTGTTGATACGTTTGATACAATTTATTAGACGAAGTCTGATATTTGGATCATACATATTATAAGCTTTTTAAATCCTCCAACCATGAAGGATCACAGCCAAATTCGTCTAAATATTTCTACCACACTGCATACTAATTGAATGTCGTTAGAAAAACTAGATTTTTGATTTCTTCGCAAAAATATCCTTTATAGTAATAATCGTAACCGATCTCAGTCCATGCCGAACTGCTGTAAGGATGTTTACTGACCGGTGAAAAAATACTGAACCCAAAGGAGCGATGATGCGTATAGTATTACATGAGTACACAACACGGAAGTATATCGGATCAGTCGCGGCGTCGCTTGTCGGCGGGCGATCTCATCCTTCGTGGTTTCGACAACGACGAAATCATCGAAATCCCCGGTGTTTCACATTCCTCAATCAAGCGATGGAGGCCGAAAGTCGAACGCGACGGTCTTGGTGCCCTCACACGAAAATCCGGTTCCGGGCGTTCCTCCGAACTGACACCGGAACAACTCCAGGAACTCAAAGCGATTATCCCCGCCTGCTGGACCTCGCGGATCGTCGCCGATCTCATTC
>BNUO01000165.1 GCA_025997415.1 Campylobacterota bacterium | reverse complement strand
TTCCACACTGACGCCACACAGTCGATGACGAAACTCCCGATTGATTTGTCAGGCAATTTCCGTTATGTCGATTTCCTTTCTTTTTCCGGGCACAAGTTTCACGCACCCAAAGGCATCGGCGGACTGTACATACGCCGAGGAACGCCATGCCGGACATTCATGATCGGCGGACATCAGGAAAGCGGACGCCGCGGCGGTACGGAGAATGTGCCGTTCATCATCGGTATGGCCGAAGCAATAGAACTGGCTGCAAAAACTCATGAAGAGGATTATTCCCGAATGGAACGGCTGCGCGATAAATTGCAGAACGGAATCATTGAACGGATGCCGTTTGCTGAGGTCAACGGCGCACATGCTGAACGGATGCCGAACACACTCAATGTCGCCTGTCATTATGTGGAAGGGGAAGGAATCCTCTTCCAGCTCAATGAAAAAGGGATTTGCGCTTCCAGCGGTTCAGCCTGCACTTCCGGATCACTGGAGCCGTCGCATGTTCTTTCGGCGATGAATGTGCCGTTCACCGCAATGCACGGTTCGGTCCGGTTCAGTTTGAGCCGTTACACAACGGAACAGGAAATTGATGAAGTTCTTGAACAATTCCCCCAAATCATCGCCAGTCTCCGTGCTCTTTCCCCTTATTGGGATCAGGAGAAAAACGAACCCCGGCAGGGCGTGGAAATTCAGGGAATCAAAAAGTAAAGTAATGACCATTTGATGAAAACAATCGGGCATATACCGTAACCGATATGGATATAAGCTCCTTCGGCTTCCATGAAATGCCCTGTGTCGAGGGGTTTAACAAATCAAGCCATCATAATTTAAAGTAGCTTGAATATATTAGGAAAAATGTTTTTTGACGGCGCCGAGGAGTCCCAAAAGAAAAGCAAGCATGACGGCGCAAAAAACGGTCAATACAGGCACAAGCCACGGTTCGATGAAAACAGATTCGCCGAACCGAAACCAGAATACCGGCCAGAAAATCACAACCGCAACGGTCGCCAATGCCAAAAACGGACCATAAGGAATCACGCGGCCCGATACCATTGCGTATTTCACGATTCCTAACGCCAAACCGGCGACCGGGGCAAGGAAAAAAATGAAAAAACAGGGCTGCCAGCCGACAAAAGCGCCGATCATGGCCATGAATGTGACATCTCCGAATCCCATTGCCTCGCGGCCCAAAGCCCAGGAACCGATCAGCCGCACTCCCCAAATGAGTCCGCCGCCGACGGCCATGCCGAACAAACCGGAAAGTGTTCCCTGCCAAAAAACGCCGCTTTTGACGGAGATATTCTGCGGTTTCGGTCTCGTTTGGCTCTATTGGTGGGAAGTGGATCAAAACATGCTTATTTTCTCAGGCTTGAGACAGGAGGCAGAAGGATTGAGCGGTTTCCTCCCTACAGTTTCCAGCTTCCAACCTGATAACACGGTTCTTTTACTCCGTTTCGCTATTCACAGTTTGCTTTCGTGACTCCGGCAAAAACATGGTTATTGCTTTCCGTGGCGCACGAGGTGAAAATCAGTTCCAAAGGAGACACTGCCCCCAAAAAACGGGCAATGCTTTCCCTGGCTCTCTGAATATCTTTGGCCACCTCAATTGCCGCAAGATACGCGGAACTCGGATTGTAATATAGTTCCGAAAAATACGGTTGCATCACATCCCGAACCTCCGGAGCAATCGCCGTTGTCGCGTTATTATCCAAATAGATCATTTTTATTGTTTCCAGGGAATTTGTTGTTATACCGCAACGGTCGCCAATGCCAAAAACGGACCATAAGGAATCACGCGGCCCGATACCATTGCGTATTTCACGATTCCTAACGCCAAACCGGCGACCGGGGCAAGGAAAAAAATGAAAAAACAGGGC
>BNUO01000164.1 GCA_025997415.1 Campylobacterota bacterium | reverse complement strand
GGTTCTTCGGCAAATCAGACAGGTATACTCTGCGTGTGAACAAATTGTTAATTTTGAAAGGCGCAAGCCAACCAGCGGAAGGCGGTTACGTTGAACGCGAAGCACTGTGCCTTACCGGCTGATAAAGATAAATATCTTCTTTTTCCTGCTCCAGTGCCGTGGCATTGGCGGTGGAAACCAGATTATGCTGCTCAAGGTATTCAATCCGGGCGGCAATGTCGGTCAGCGTCACCAGTGCCCAAGTTCCGGTTTGAACCAGATACATCCGCCGGGCAAGTTCGGAAACGGTCATCGGCGTTTCATTTTCCCTGAGCAGACGCAAAACACGTTCATTACGTCGAAAATGACTTTTTTCCGCCATATCCAGACGTACCGAGAGAAGAGGGATTACCTCTTCATGCCCCGGAAGTGCGGTCATGTGACCGGCAATCCGGCGGATTTTGTCAAGCGAATCCAGAAAATGCGTCATTCCCGAATGCGGCGTCAGACGCTCCGGCCAAATGGGCGTCAAAGTTTTGGAAAGAATATGATCCCCGGAAATCAAATGCCTATTGCCGACTTGAATACAAATATGTCCGGGACTAT
The DNA here is from genome assembly GCA_025997415.1 of Campylobacterota bacterium. GTDB lineage: Bacteria > Campylobacterota > Campylobacteria > Campylobacterales > SZUA-545 > JAIRKM01. The sequence continues at coordinate 1,285 of BNUO01000164.1, read as the reverse complement.
GTCCCGGCGTATGATGAATAGTGAGATTGTCCAGTTTTTCACCGTCGGAAAGAATATGGACTTTTTCAACGGATTTTGCCCGTCCCGGAGTGAATCCGAACGCTTCAATGATTTCACGGCAAAGCTCCTGAGCCGTTCCGGTTGTTTTCAAAAAGTCGGAAAAACGACGGTTTCCAATGGACGCCCGTTCGTCATACCGGGTCATGACCGGTGCATCATAAGAGTGACACATCACTTCCGCCGATGTTTTTTCAAGAAACTCCGCCGCTCCGCCCCCGTGATCAATATGGGCATGGGTAATGATGATCCGTCCGATTTGTGAAATATCAAATGTTTCATGAAAATTCGACCGAATATAATGAAAAGCGTCCGTAATTTCCTGAAAACAGTTTCCCTCGCCGGACCCGCAATCTACGAGCACCGCCGGACCGGTTCCCAGAATCAAATGAACGTAACTTGTCATGGAACGGTGGAAATCACAGGGAATCCGGTAGATTCGTTCCCCGGTATCGGCAATGAATTGTGTCGGAAGCAATTTTTTACACACCGTCAGGCTAAGGTCTTTTTATGTTTATATTCAAGCCGCTTTAAATTTCCCGTGAGAACAATTATACCCGCAGCCGATAAGGCATTGTGCTTTGCATTCAGAATTAACAATTTATTACCAGTGCAGAATATAATATTAAAGATAACATTTTCTCCGATCCGTACAATGCCGGTGTCCCGGACTGCTGAAATTTATCAGTAACACATTATTTTACGGTGAGTTACGATGAAAAGCACCTGAAAAGATTACTTTTTTACTTATTATTAAAATGAATATTTTATTCACTTTTTTTACATTTTACTTCTCAAAATGCTTTACATGTGAAAAGAATCTGAGTAAAATAAAATTTCAGATTATGGGTAAATGTATCTTATCTAATTCACTCGAACAAACTTCGCATAAAACTTTCCGGCGTTTTCTCATGCACGCCACTCCGAATGTTCCGATGGTTCCCAAAGACCAAAGAAGAACGGAAGCCGGTTCCGGAACAGTTGAGCCGGAATTTTTCGCAATGTAGACAAAATCCTGAGCTGCACTGCCGGAAGTTGTTTTCAACTGCATGACAAACACGGCATATTCACCAGTCACACTGCCATTACCGACAATGTAATTGGAAGCAGCTTGTGTCGCATTCATGCCGGAATCATTGAGTATCTTCAGGATATACTGGTTGGTGGCGCCGTGTGTATCCAACGAGCTTGCTGATGGGTTACTGTTGAGAGCGGTCATAGCCGCCTG
>BNUO01000163.1 GCA_025997415.1 Campylobacterota bacterium | reverse complement strand
TCATTTCCCAAGGAACCGCCGCCATGAAAAAATTTAGCAGCAAGTCGCAATCCAATCCAGCTACCCCACAGAATTTCCGTGAAGTAACTGGATCGTGAGTGTCAGTTTTTTCGCCAAAGTTATAAGGAATCCCAAAGTGGAGTCACCTATCCGATGCATAATTCTAAATCAATTTACAAACTCGGAATGCTTAGATCAATTTAATAATTTGTATAGTCATATCCTGGGTGTTTGAAGTAGTTTTTGCATTCTGTGTTGGAGAAGAATTTTCGTGAGGTCAGCAGGAATTCATGGAGTTTGCCGACGTCGCGAATCTTCTCTTTTCGCAGGAGTGATTTCAACTTCGAAAACGACATTTCAATTGGGTTCAAGTCGGGACTGTAGGGAGGAATCGGCAGCAATTTTGCACTCGTTTCTTCAATCAGTTCCTTGACTTTTGCGTTTTTGTGTGCCGGTAAATTATCCCAAACGACCACGTCACCTTCGTGCAACGTAGGGCACAAAACATCGCGAACGTAGTCCTCGAACCGTGCCTTGTTCATCGCCCCGGCAAACACCGCCGGAGCCGTCATGCCACTCTTGCGTAACGCACAAACATACGTCGTGTTTACCCAGTGGCCATGCGGCGCTTTGTCGACCAGTCGCTTGCCTTTCAATGCCCGACCGTACAATCGCGTCATATTGCTTTTTGCACCCGTCTCATCGAGAAACACCAGCTTTTCCGGGTCCAAACCGCGCTGCATCACTTTCCACTCTTTTCGGCAACGTCGGGACGATTCTGCTCGGCGGCGTGAATTTGTTTTTTTTATAAACCAACTTCAATTTTCGCTGTTCGTTGAAAACGGTGGTTCCGGACACGGCGACCGGAAGTTGCTCTTTGATTTCTTCCAACGTGGCATCGGGCGTCGCTTCGACGATCTGTTTGAGCAACTCGCGATGAGCTTTGACTTCGGCCCGGTCTTGGGAATTTTCGGTTCGATGGAACCGGTCTCGCGGCGTTGCTTTTTGATTTTTTGAATCCATTGCCGCGAAACTCTCCATTTTTTCGCTGCACCGGACTCCGTCATTCCGCCATCGCAATCGTCCAAAACGCGTTGTCGCTGCTCCACGCCATAAGCTTTCATCGTTTTCCTCCATGATATCCCGGCTGTCAAGCCTGTTTGCCACTCAAGTTTAACATATCTCATGAAAAATGACTATATCAATACAAAATTTGCTCTAGCTTGCCAAATCGTGATTTGACAAATAATTACGACAATCCCAAAAATGCCGGTACTGCAATTTACGAGGTGAAAAATTTTAGGATTTTTTTTGTGCCTGTTTTTCCGGGCTCGGAAAGGCGTTCGTGCCGACCAAACCGGCCAAAATCATCACCGCCCCGATCAAATGGTAGCCGTGAACCGACTCGCCGAGGCAAAAATATCCGACGAGGACAGCGACCAAGGTCGAGAGATTCAGGAAAATGGTCAGCCCCGCCGAGGTGAGCCGGTTCAGGGCAAGGCTGGCGAACACGGTCGTCAACAGCGAGGAAAACAACGCGAGGTACAACACCGCCGTCGTGAACGTCGCGTCGGAAAACGGAATGAACATCGTCGCGAATGTTCCGTGAATGGTGTGCTGGATCAACGAGGCGAGCGAAAATTTCCGCCTAGACAACATGTCATCCACTTCGGTGCGAAATACAAACACGTTTGTTCGCTTTTTGTAGTCAATGATTTCGAATGAAAAACTTGTGTTTTTTTAGATTTTTTGTATAATTGATGACTCTATTTTCTATTCTGACCTCATTTTCCGATTTGTTTTAACATGCCAACATCGGCAACTGCTGCATAACTGACCGCTTGTTCCATCCATTTTCGTTCGTCTAGGTCTTCTCCCAACCCTTTG
>BNUO01000162.1 GCA_025997415.1 Campylobacterota bacterium | reverse complement strand
TTGTTCATTTTGAATGACGCAAGCCGGCCAACGGAAGGCGGTTACGTTGAACGCGAAGCACGGTGCCTTACCGCTGCGGTATAGTAATTTGTTCTTACATGCGGTATTTCCGGAAGAGAAACTCATTTAAGACGATTGCGGTATATCCAAGTACCGCGATGATGATAATCACCGGAGCGGCGGCCAAATTGAATAATGAACTGAGATACAGTCCCAGCCAGGAATAAAGAAAACATAAAAGCGAGGAAACAATCGTCATGGAAAGCAGCCGGTTCGTCAGCCGGGCGGCCGTGGCGGCGGGAAGCGTCAGCAGGGCAATCACCAGAATTACACCGACCAATTGGATCATCAAAACGACTGTCACTGCAACAAGAATCAGCAGAATTTGGAAATAAAACCGCGGTGAAAGTCCGTGTAACGTCATGTTTTCTTCATCGAAACAGACCGCCTCAAACCGTTTGAACAAAACACCGACGATGAGCAGCACGGCAAGTCCTAAAAGAGCAACCGCCCGAACTCCGGGATTGGAAATGAGGAGAATTTCACCGAAAAGGTACGCCGACACATTGTGATAACCATTAGTATTGTCGAGAAACAAAATACCGACAGCCATGCCGACGGCCCAAACGGCACCGATCACAGCGTCTTCCCGTTCTTTGGCGTAAGATTGAACCGCCCCGATCAGAAAAGCGCTCAATACGGAAAAAACAACCGCCGTGGTGATCGGATTCAGTTGCGATGCCAATGTTGTCAACCCGGCGGCAATGAGCGTTTGCTGCAAGAAAATTCCTATCCCGATTCCTCCGAATGCACAATGGGAAATGGCTCCCGCCAGATAACCGATCCGCCGCACGACAACAAACGTGCCAATGATCCCAAAAGAGAGACTCGCCAAAGCACTCACCCAAAACGCCTGACGCAGAAACGCATATTCCGGTAAAAAAATGATTTCACGGATATGATTCATGATTCCCCCGGCACTCCGCGCTGCAATGATGATCGTGACGAACAAAAAGAAGGTCGCTGCCGTAGATTTCCCGAAGTAAAACACCGCTCAATGCGGAAGTCGGGTGCATAACCACCGACCGATTCACACAAATGACCGTTTTGACGATACTGGAAACGACTCCCACATCATGCGAAACAATCAGAATGGTCAATTTTTCATTCAGTCTTTCGAGAATCCCGTAAAGAATTGATTCTGAGGACGGGTCGATGTTATTGGTCGGTTCATCAAGACACAGAATCTCCGGCTCATTGCAAAGTGCCCGGGCAATAAGCACCCGTTGCCGCTGACCGCCCGACAAAGCCCCGAACGGCTGATTCCGCTTTTCGTAAAGCTGCATAGTGTGAAGCACTTCTCCGGCGGCTTCCCGGTCAGCTTTGCTGTACCACCAGCTTGTCCGTTTACTGAGCCGTCCCATCAGAACGACATCCATTACCGAGAGCGGAAATTTCATATCAACCTGTAAATATTGCGGTGTGTACCCCGCCCGAATCCGGCTTTTCTCCGGACTTTCCCCTAAAAGGTGCACAGTTCCCTTGTCCGGCTTCAGAAGTCCGAGAGCCAGTTTGAGAAGCGTCGTTTTCCCGCCGCCGTTCGGTCCCACAACCGCAGCAAAATCCCCTCGGGGAACCGTCACGCAAACATTTTCCAGCAGCAGTTCCTGCCCGTAAGAAAATGCCGCATTCTGAAAATCAATCACTGTCATTGACACAAAAATCCGATGAATTATACATAAAGAATATTTTCTTTATTATATCACATCTCTGCATATTTCAATGTATTGATCGGGTTTTATTTTTTTCGATAAACCAATGGCAGTCCGGAGTGCAAGCGGCTGGATGGAATTTAACCCGGATGACTACAGTTAATTTCACGCCAAGAACCATT
>BNUO01000161.1 GCA_025997415.1 Campylobacterota bacterium | reverse complement strand
AAGCGGTTTGTATACTCAAGCTGCTTTGAATTTCCAGTGAGAATAAGGTGAACGTCCCAACAAGGACGCGGTTTTTTGTATCACGCGAAGCGTTAAGTCCATACCGGCTAACGGTATAAAAGCAAAAGACTCAAACACAATCTGAATGTAAAAAACTATCATCTTTAATGATGAAAAACCGCCTTGAAAAGTGCCTGTTTTTCGTGTAAAATGAATAGCTGGTGTTTGATTTATTCATTGCGGTGCTGCACGGATTTTGCCGAATTTTTTGCATTGTAAGCGGTAGATAAAATGGCGAGTAAGGCACTCACAATTCATGGGCCGTGGGCTTGGGCGATTCTGCAAGGAATAAAACGGGTCGAAAACCGGGAATGGCTTACCGAGTACCGCGGGCCGCTTTTCATTCAAGCCGGACAATCGCTTGATTCCGACGATGCTGCACGGGCTTCATTTCTGAAACTCGGAATTACTGAACCGAAATACATCCGAGGGGCAATCATCGGAGAAGTGAATCTTTGCGCCATTTATTCTCTGGAAGAGTATCTGCAAAAATACGGGCATGATCCTTATAACCGTGAATTTGCACGCGGTCCATGGTGCTGGGTTTTTGAGAATCCCCGGATTTGCGAGCCGGTTTACTGTCCGGGTAATTTCCAGCTTTGGCCGGTAAAAAACCCAAAGGAAGAGTTTCATTTTCCCGCCGAATCCGTATGTCCGGGCGTCTCGCTTCAGGAAATTTATGAGAAACTGTTGGATCATTACGGTCCACAAAAGTGGTGGCCGGCGGAATCCCCTTTGGAAGTGATCTTGGGAATCATTCTTGTCCGGAACAGTCAATGGCCGGTTGCCGAACGGGTCATTGCCGGTCTGAAAGCGAAAGGACTTTTGCAGCTTGACCGGCTTGCCGAACTCTCCGAAGAACAATTGCAGACTGAAATACGCTCCACAGGTCGCCAAAAAGCGAAAGCCAAGCTGATTCTCTCACTGGTCAACTTCTGGTGTGAAAAGTGGAACGGTAAACTCATGGCTTATCTCGCAAGACCTCACGAAATACTCCGCAAGGAGCTTCTTGCGTTTTCGGGAATAGGTCGTGAAACAACCGATCTGATTCTCCTTTATGCGGGCAACCTTCCGGTTTGTCCGGTCAGTATTTATACACGCCGTTTCATGATCCGGCATCAATTTGTCGATGAAAAAGCCGACGACGAAAAAATGGAACGGCTGTTTTACACTCACATGGGACAGGATCACGCCGTTTTCAATGAGTATTATGCACTCCTGGTAAAACTGGGACGTGAATATTGTGCAAAAACTGACACTAAATGCAGCACATGTCCTCGCGGTTCCATGAAACCCGGTTGATTTATACCGTAGTCGGCATGGACTTAAACTTCCGTGATACAAAACCGCGTCCTCGTTGGGACGCTTGCCTTGTTTTCACGGGAAATTAAAGCAGTTTGAGTATATTCAATTGGATGCCGGTGTTTCCTCTTGTGCGTTGTCCGCCGGTTCTTCTTTTGCTTTGGCGGCGATTTTTTCCGGACGGAGGATGGTTTGCTCCAACGGCGTTTCTTCCGGGAGAAAATACTCTTTAAGAATTTCCGTACGTCTGCGGATTGCCAGGCGGTTCAGCCCGGCAAGGAGTAAAAAAGCAACGGCACCTGTTGCGGCAAATTCCCAATAAGACATTACTTGTCCTTGACGAATGTATAGGGGGTGAACAATGATGACATAGTTCGTGACATTATATACTCAAACTGCTTTACACTGATTACGGTTATACCATAGCCGGTAAGGCACAGTGCTTCGCATTCAACATAACCGCCTTCCGTTGTTCGGCTTGCGTTATTCAAAATTAACAAATTTGTTCCCACTCAGAGCATATTGCCATGGTCAC
>BNUO01000160.1 GCA_025997415.1 Campylobacterota bacterium | reverse complement strand
AGGCAAAAGCGTTTGAAGACGATCTGCTGCTGTGCGATCTGGAGCTAGACGAAAGTTTTCGTCTGCGGCTTAAAGACGCGCGGGCGCGGAGGCTTGGCGCGGACAGCGGGGCGCGAGAGATCGCGCTTGGCGGAGATTTCGGCGGCGCAGCTAACGGAGCTGAAAAACCAGCGATCCTAGCTCGCGAGATCGCAGCGCAAACGACCGTCCAATCGATCTACGAAGCGCTGAAACTTGGCTTAAAAGATTATGTTCGCAAAAACGGATTTTCCCGCGTGGCGCTGGGGCTAAGCGGCGGCATTGATAGTGCGCTGGTTGCCGCGATCGCCGCCGACGCGCTGGGGGCGGAAAATGTACTCGGCGTGCTAATGCCCTCGCCTTTTAGCTCGCAAGGCAGTATCACCGACGCGGCAGAACTGGCAAAAAACCTTGCGATCAAAACCGAAACGATCGCGATCGGCGATCTGATGCAAGCCTTCGATCTCGCCCTACTCCCGCAGTTTGAGGGCAAAAACCGCGATGTGAGCGAGGAGAACATTCAGGCACGCATTCGCGGGGTTTTGCTCATGGCGCTGAGTAACAAATTCGGCTACTTGGTGCTATCGACGGGCAACAAAAGCGAGCTTAGCGTGGGCTATTCGACGCTCTACGGCGACCTCTGCGGCGGCTTTGCGCCGATCAAAGATGTACTCAAAACAACCGTTTATCGGCTCTGCGAATACCGCAACTCACTCTCGCCCGCCGTGCCGAGCGCGATCCTCGCCAAGCCGCCCAGTGCCGAGCTGCGCGAGAACCAGACCGATCAGGACGAACTGCCGCCGTACGCGATTTTGGACGAACTGATCCGCCTCTATATTGAGGAGGATTACAGCTTGCGCGAGATCGACGCGCTGGGCTACGATCCCGCCGTTACGCGCAAGATCGCGCGTCTGATCAACCGCAATGAATACAAACGATCGCAAGCTCCGATCGGAACGAAGATCAGCGATCGCGCTTTTGGACGCGACCGCAGAATGCCGCTAACGCAAAACCTCAACGAAGAGTAGTCTTACTTCACCTGTCATTCAGAGGCAAAGCCGCCTTGTCATTCTGAGCGAAGTGAAGAATCTCTTTTTTCGCCAATCTCTGCTCTACAAAGTAAAAGGCAATTTGTTTTTAAGCCAATATAAAAGAGAATTAGCCAATTTTTTCAAAGGAAATGCCGTGAAAAAGCTCCTGATCGCCCTCTGTGTCGTCTGCGCAACCTCGCTCTATGCCGATAGGATCGCCAAGCTGGAAAACGGGTGCAAAAACGGCAATGCCGAAAACTGCACCAATCTTGGAGTTGCATATGCCAATGGCTATGGCGTACCACAAGACTATGCCAAAGCAAATGAATTGTACAAAAAGGGTTGCGATCAAGGCGATGCGTTAGGCTGTTTCAGGCTTGGGCTCTTATACTCCAATGACGATGGCGTGCCACAAGACTATGCCAAAGCTAGTGAATGGTACAAAAAGGCTTGCGATCAAAGCTATGCGTTAGGCTGTTTCAGTCTTGGGGATTCATACTTCAATGGCAATGGCGTACAACAAGACTTTGCAAAAGCGGTAGAGTTTTATACAAAAAGTTGTGATTTGGGCGTAAATGTTGGATGCAAGAATCGAGTGTTGGCGTTGCGCAGTCTGCCAAGCGACAATAATCCTTCGCCGATCGGACTGCAGTTAGGTAAGTCCACCATGGGAGATGTCAAACAGAAGTACCGCGCGATCAAACAAAAAGGATTTAGCCCCGTTACCAGCGGTGGAATATATGATCTTGTTGATATAAAAGACATAGCGATTGAAGGAGTTAAAAGCGTCACTGTTATATTTGAAGAAGATGACACACTTGCTTATGTTAATTTGGTGATCAATAAGAATCGATTTGATGCT
>BNUO01000159.1 GCA_025997415.1 Campylobacterota bacterium | reverse complement strand
GCTGATCGCCAAAGAGACAATCGGTGCGATAGGAAAGATTTAAGCCACGCTGTTGCACCATATGCCAAATGGTATGTTTTTTCAATACTGAAAGGAACACTTATGAACACAAACGACATAAAAGATTCCATACTAAATGCACTTGCCAGCGACGATGGTAAGGTTATTTTAATTACTGGCGGTTGGGGAACAGGGAAAACTCATTTTATTACCAATGAGATACTGCCAAAACTGGGAGAAGATAAGTATATTACTATTTCACTATTTGGGCTAACTTCTGTTGATGAATTGAAAAAGTTAATTTTCTCGCAGATATTGAATAAGAACAATTTCGTAAAAAAGCTCTCGGAAAAATTGGATAAAGTAAATTCGATAAAACAGCGTTGGAACATAGGTAAAGGTTTATCGGAAGTAATAAATAGATTGTCTTTGGATTTGCCTGGTGTACAGTTTAGTTTATCAGATTTGAACTTTCTGGAATATGTTATCGATAAAGACCCTAATACTACATTTGTTTTTGACGATTTTGAGCGCATTTCATCAAAAAGCAGCATTGATGAGTTTCTGGGATTTTTTAACTATCTATCTGAATGCAAAAAACAGAACATTATTCTGCTGTGTAATGAATCAGAAATATTTTCAGAAGTCATGTATCGCCAGTTTAAAGAAAAAGTCATAAATAAAACTTTCTTTTTTAATCCATCTATTGACGAAATTGAACATTTTATATTTGACGGTAAAACTTCTCAAGAATTGAGAGGGATTATTAAAGAATATGTTTTCCCAATCTTCAGAGCTGAGCAAAACTATGCAAAATCAATCAATATTCGCACTATTAAGAAATGTATTGACAATATCAAAGAATTCTGGGAGCATAATATATGGAACGAAATTAGTTTTGATGATACAAACAAGATCCACGGACTGCAAGCATTGGTCGTTCTTACATTTGAAAACGATAAAGCTACTCTAAAGAGCAATTTAGAAGACTATGTTGACTCATACTGGTCGTTTCCTGGTAACGCACCAAACGAAGCAGAATTAAACAAACAAAAATTTGTCGAACGCCTTAAAGAGGAATACGGCATAAGAGATATATGCAGTTATATAAGACAATATTATAGCTTATTTATTTTTATACATAATGGATATTTTGATTTTATGTATCTCAAACTAGATTTTGAAGATTCAATTTTCAATACCATGAAAACAAAATTTTATTCCATACCATACAAAGATGAAAAGTTTGCGTATGAGTTTCAAAATTCAATACGCAATGTGTATCTTATACAAACAAAAACAGTAAATGAATTTAGCGAGGCTGTACTGTGCTTTCGATATGCGGATTCCGCACTTGCTGGTACAGATGATTCTAGTAAATTTCCTCCGTTAGATCCAGACGATAAAGAAATGTTTTTGACACAGTTCAAAATAATTATCGATAATATGACGCCCCGCGACTTGATCCTCTTGCGTTACGACTTTGATGATGAACGAGGATTTCGATTATCCACAGACAAATCCAAATCACTAGATTTTATCAGAAATGATATAGATACAATTTTAGGAACAGAAGTTATGGAGGCGTATAGAAAAGAAGTTGGTATTATCATTAAAAATAGAGAAGAAAACTATTATCTCTTTGCTGAACCTTATGTGAAAATTATGTTAAATGCGACTGAAAATACCGATGACGAAGACTATATTATGCATATATTAATATCTCGTATGAACGGCAAATATGATTATTCCAATACCATAAAGACATATTTAGATAATAAACTCAACACTAATGATAAAATTATAAAACAAAGATATTCTAGCTATTTAAATGAATATAATAAAATGTATCAATTGAGAGAAAGTTTAAATAGGAGCTAGTAGCGTAGTTTGATTGCTGTTTATTTGGCAAGA
>BNUO01000158.1 GCA_025997415.1 Campylobacterota bacterium | reverse complement strand
TGTTTTTTTCTACAACTATACCGTAGCCGGTAAGGGAGGTCACCATACTATTGTTTTGATTCCGCAGGGTGGGCAGCTCTTGCCTCCTTGCAAAATTCTTATTCCGCATCAGGGGATTCCTGCCGGAAGATATAAAGCGGTTCTCCCCAAAACCATGCGACCTTCTTTTTGATTTTTAAAAAACAACCGGCCGGTCATCATTTCGGGGGGGATACAAACCCGATTAGGTTGGCTGACCGGTTTGGATATTGAACGGTGAGGGAATAAAGGAGATTTTCCGGACGCTCTCTCAAAGTCCGGGTTTCCTCCTCCCTCTCGTGACCTCTCACCGTCAGGGAATTTATTCTTAAAATTTTCCGAACTCGCTGTCGTCGAGTTTGAAGTTGTAGTCGTTACCGGCTCCGGCGGCAACGGGTTCATTACCCCAATTGTCTTCAGACTGTGCGGCGGTCTTGCGAGCCGGTTTTTTCACTGCCAGAGCGGACATGTTGCTCATGCCGGTTGAAACACCCGCGGTGTTCCTGCGGAGTTTGAACCGGGTCATGACCTTTTGCAAGGCACTTGCATGACTGTTCATCTCATTGGACACGCTTGCGGTTTCCTCGGCGCTTGCGGTGTTCTGCTGTGTCACGGCATCAATCTGCTGAAGTGCCTGCTCATTGCTGGCCTTCGCAATGTCATTAGCGTACAATCCTAATTTTTATTGTCTTATTTGTTTATTTTTTCAAAATGTCATGATTAGGGAAATCAGGCTATTTATTATAGCGGATGATCAGGGAGGAAACAATGCCAGGATATTATTCAATGGATTTATGGACACGAGTGATGAACGACATCGCCGCCGGTTTGAGTTTGCGAAAAACCGCGGAAAAATACACAGTCTCCAGACAATGGATACAGATACTCAAAAAACGGTTCAAAGAAACCGGTTCCTGCGCAGCCATTACTGATCTGTGAATAAAAATTGGCTCATAATGCGAGTCCCGATAGTTTGAAAAATGCGGTCAACAGGTTTTCTTCGTTGATGCGTTCCATTGCTTGATTGACGGTTGTGACCAATTCGTCGTCGCTTGTCGGAACGAAATTCGGAAGATAAACATGCTTGCGGTGATGCCAACACGGTTCGACCGGATTCAACTCCGGCGAATGAGATGGAAAATGCTCGAAGTTGAACCAATCCGGATGTTCTTCCCCGAAATAAGATTCCGCACTGTAATGAGCGGGAAGGTTGTCCCAAACAAGGATGACCTTCCTGTTGTAATGGTGATGAATTTGTGCCAAAAAGAAAACGAAGTCCCCGCAGTTCGCCGAACCTTTGAACGGAACTTCAGCAGATGACGGCACGGAGTTCGGGTGATGTAACCGATTCCCGTGTGATTGTGTGTCGTCCCGACGTTTCAAAAAGAACGGGCGTTTTCCCGATGGGAGCCCACGTGTGAACGCGGTTCGGAACGAACGAAAAACCGCTTTCGTCCCATAAAATCAGGACGTAACCGTTGTCGTCCGCTTTTTTTTGATGCAAGGCCAGATATGTCGCTTCCAATGCTCGACGGCGGCGGGAGAATGCTTCGTCGATTTGACGTCCGGCTTTTGATACGACAAACCGAGGGAAGGCAGAATACGCCGAACGTTGGAACTTGTGTATTCGACGCCCCATTTTTTTCGAATGAGATCGGCGACGATCCGCGAGGTCCAGCGGTCGGTGTGATATCCGGCGGCCCGTGCTCCGGCGAGGATAATCGTTTTGAGTTCCTGGAGTTCTTCCGGCGTCAGTTCGGAGGAACGCCCGGAACCGGATTTTCGTGCGAGGGCACCAAGACCGTCGCGTTCGACTTTCGGCCTCCATCGCTTGAGCGAGGAGAGCGAAACGCCGAGAATTTCGATGATTTCGTCGTTGTCGAAACCACGAAGGATGA
>BNUO01000157.1 GCA_025997415.1 Campylobacterota bacterium | reverse complement strand
GGACCAGACCGGCTCGTGAAGTGACCGAGGCCAAAGCATCGTCGCCGTCTTGAAGATGATTTTTCCCGTGATTCGTCAGACGCTTGAACAGGGACGGGAGCATGAGTCCGGCCGTCTGTTCTGTCACGGCTTTGAGAAAGACCGGCGTCTCTCCGAACAGCATTTTAATTTCGGAAACGGAAGAGATGACCGTGGGCGGATCAAGTCCCTGAAGAATTGTCTGCCAGGTCGAGCCGGTCCACTGTTTGAACTTTCCGATGCCAATGGAAGCGACCGTTCCGATCAGGCGGCGTTCGGCGGGAATATCGTTCAGTTCCGTTTCCGAGGCGACATGCTTGAGGCCACCGGCAATCTCGTTGGCGTATGCCGTGGGATAGGTACAGTCCGTATGGTAGGGCCGTACCGGTGCCGAAATGTTCGTACTGGAAATATCGGGCATGACGAGGTCCGTGGAATACTGCTTGGAAAAGGAGTCCCCGGCATTATAGCCTGCCCGAATCAGCAGCCCTTCCCGTGCAGACCGACGACGGCGATTGAGGCGGTCGAAGCGTCCACATCGTTGCGAATCTGAACCGTTTCGTTCGGAACCAGAGAAATCTCGGGGCCGGTCGCCCCGCCGAACGCATAGAGGATTCCTTCGGCGGGTGGCAGTCCGTCCGGTCGAATCACGACATCTTCCGGCAGGAGTTCAGGAATCTCGCTGACCCGCACTCCCAGGGACATGGTATCGCCAAGTGAAACGAACTCCTGAACCGGTCCGGCTCCCGAACCAGCTTGGGGAAAGAAGAGAACCCGGTTCTCCACCGAAGAGGTAACGATCAGGCAGTTACTCCCCTCACGAAATAATAAAGGCTCATTCTGAACCCGTTGATCCTGACACCACCAGACGGCGTTTTCATAGGCTTCCCGAAGCTCAGATGGAATCCCCGGATAGATTGCCGAACGTAATCTGGGACGGGATGCGTTGGCGAATTGGATGCGGCTGATCCCTCAATGCTTTAGCCAGAGAACGCAGGTCGGTTCCAAGCGAAGCGACAAATTCGAATAAGATTCCGTTGCATCGGCCAGTTCACCCGTAACGATCCGAATCCGGGTCTCGTTGACCTCCCCGGAATCACAACGACCAAACGGTTCGGCGTTTCGGGGGACGGAAATGGAGAGTCGGGTCTGAACCTTCCCGTCCGTACAGAGAAAACGAATTTGATGTTGTGAGGAGCGAACTTCCCAGTCGGTCAGTGAGACTCTCGGAAAGGAAATGTAAGGAGAGCCAAAAGAACAGGTGATTTTCGCCGCAACGATCCGCTTACTGGGAAAGCGAAAAGAGGATTCCACGGCCTCCAGAGGATAGGCACGGAACAGATTATCGTGATAGAACGATGAGGTGGTCATGTCATAAGCCTCCCAAGGAAAAAATGATTCCCGATCCCATGACACCGATCATTAATGCATCCTCGAACAGGTTACCCTGTTCGGTATTACATGCGACCAATTGGATTTCCTGTCTCGTTCCGGGGGTGAGGATGAGAGCGTCTTCCTCCGCATGGAAACAGACTACGGATTGAACCGGAACCGTATAGCCCGACGTTTCCATGCGAATCTGATAGGTGGGATCACCGAAATAATGGACTTCCACATAGGGGAACCCCGCCCGGGCAACGGAGGAACGAAATGCCCCTCCCTGCCCGGACGCGAGTACGACATCCCCGGAAACAAGTTCACCTGAATCCGTTCGGAATCTTTGGACACCGACGGCCGGAAGGTATTCCAGACAGCGGGGGCAGAATCCCCAAGGCGATTCCAGGTCATGTGACCCGTCCTGCCAGCTTCGCAGGGCGAGGATACGGTTGGTATCAAGGACGAGAATTCCTTACTGATAGCGAATCAGGCGATCTATCTTTCCCTAACGGATACGGGAGTCTCCGAAACCGCCAATCCGATGGTGGCGATGGC
>BNUO01000156.1 GCA_025997415.1 Campylobacterota bacterium | reverse complement strand
TGCGATATTCGCGTCGATAATTTTATATATATTTGTATGTATCGCTTCGTCTAAAAATGATGGAATCTCGACATTTGCGATCAGCGTCTGATATAGTCTTAGCGCAAGCTGATCATTATCTCTTGCAACCATCAGCGCAAAAAAATGAAATGAACGAAACGATAGTTGCTCAAATTGAAGTTCATAGTTTTTGCCCTCGTACCGCTGTGCCAAAAGAAAGAATGATAGCGGACTTGCGTAGCCAAGCAGCAGTTCGGCGCTTTGGTTGAGAATTAGCGCGCGTCCGCGAGCATCAAAGAGAAAAAATGGATTTAGATCGTGTTCAACGATTCCGCTAAGCAGATTGTTAGCCATTGTTTGCCTGTTTTCCGTTCATAATTTTGGATTTTCTGCCGAATGATAGACCAACTAAAACCAAGCATATGATTAAAAAAACATCATTGATCGCAAGCGCGATCGCGCCTATAATGCCGCTTGATGAACACAAGCAAAATCGCGCTTCTACCGCTACAACCAAGCAGCCTCTCCTCGATCGAAAAATGGGGAGAAGCGGAGGGTTGGCTGATGGACGGCGGCGAGCTTAACCGCATTTTGGCACGCTTTCCTCACCTTGCGATCGGAGCTTACGAGGGCGATCGTTGCGTGGGCGCGATCATGGGCTACATGCACGAAAAAACGGTGTGGCTGTGCAACTTCATCGTTGCTGCCCAGCGGCGAGGGCAGGGAATCGGGAGGCGGATTTTTGAGTGCGCACTAGAGACGATCGCCCACGAAAAAGCGACGCAAAAGCTCTTTGCCGAAGATCAAGCTGTGCCGTTTTATGAGCGCTGCGGCTTTAAGGCGGACGGGATCGCGGGGCGTTTTGTTCTGGGTTGTGCGCCCTGCGCCGCACCGATTTTGACGCCATTCGATCGTGCGCCGCTAAGCCGCGATTACGGTTTGCCGCTTCGATACTCCGCCGCCGCTTTTGGTGAAGATCGTGCGCTGTTTTTGTGCAAAGATATGATCTATCCTGATTCACAATTATTAGTTAGCGAAAATGGCGTTTTACATATGCGCACGATCGGAGGATATGTTTTTGTCGGTGTGTTTTTGGCAAGCGCATATGCAAACGCAGAGTTGCTGCTTCGCACAGCGATCGGTGTGCGCTCTAAATTACCGATAATGATCGTAACGCCGATAGAAAATCACGATGCAGTTAGTCTGCTAAAACGCTACGGTTTTGAGCAGCAGGGCGCGACAATCTGTATGAGTAGAGGCGAGAAAGTGCGTGAAAATTGTGCAATGATCTACGGCTACGCAACCGCCGCCAGCCATGCATAAGCTTGAATATCAATACAAAATTGGTCTAATAGGCAAGCGCAACAGTAAAATCCTCAAGAAAGCTAGTTTATAACAAGATTTGTTGAGATATTATGAGCGTTAAAAAAGTATCTCGTCTGCGATTCGTCAGCCGTGTAAAAATACGGTAAAACAGGAGAAAAACCATTACACTTGAGAAACACCCGTGTTAGATTCTTCGCTTCGCTCAGAATGACACACCCTCTTGTCATTCTGGGGCTAATACTCATTTTGTGGAGCTAGAATGCCTTACGAAGTGTCTCGTACAAAGGGTTTGTCGCTATATTTAGCAAAAAGGTTTGCTAAATGGTATATAAAAAAGCGGTGCAAAGTGTCCGAGATGTCTTAATAGTAAGACGAATTCTGAACAATCGCTCGCGGTAGCAACAAGGGTCGGTGAAAAATCTCAAAACTAACACAGATACTTCGGCTTCGCCTCAGTATGACAAGGATAGAGATTCTTCATCGCTGCGCCCCCTTAGAATTGTCCCTGCCAATCATTTCAATGACACTTTTCGCTAGAAAAGGGTCATTGAAAGGAAACAAAGATGTTCAGCGCAAAAGAGGACAACACCGTATCAAGAGAACAGGTAAAGAGGCTTCGTGCTTTG
>BNUO01000155.1 GCA_025997415.1 Campylobacterota bacterium | reverse complement strand
GCGTGAACTTTTTGAATGCCCTGATAACCGCTGTCGGCATATAACATCACGCCGAGAAGGAGTTTAAGTTTGCGTTTGACATAACACCGAATGAAAAAGCGGTAGGCGAGAATCTCATTAAACCGAAGGAAGATGAAAAGAAAAAGAACGACGACATACTCAGCAAAATTAGCGAGCGAGAGCAGAAAAAAGGCGAGCGAAACGAATTGAAAGAAAAAAAAGACAACGCAACGCAAGAGGATAAGGAAAAGATACAAACGCTTGATACTGAAATTGACAAACTTGATGAAGACATCGGTAGTCACACAGAAAAAGATTTGGTTAAACAAAACATCGAATTGACAAATAAAATTACGCAAATTCAAAATGCTCAAAATGCGGCAAAGCAAGCAACGTACCAAATTGGCACATTTTCGATTTACCTTTTGAAGAGCGGCACGAAAAAAGAGGACGCTTTGAAAGCGGAGAATCAACTGTTGTTATTAGAAGGGTCTTGTTTCTCAATTATTCAAAAATAAATTTCGGCAATCCGAGTCTTGTAAAGTGATTCAAGATTTTGCATCTCAATCTGGCTTCGGTCTTTTGGCTTTCTTCGTTCCGGTTTTTCAACATCGGACCGAAGATCGTCTTCATGCGGAACATCGCCGTCTCCGACAACGACCGCCGGTGATAACCCGCCTGACGCTTCCACTCCGCTCGTCCCACTTTGCGAATCGCTCGGATCGCTTCGTCCCTCGGCAACGGCGGCAGCTTGCTGTTGCCGTTCCGTTTAATCTTCGCATTGCTTCGAGGCGGAATGATCGGTGCGATGCCCCGACGATCCAAGGTACGGTAAACTTTCCATTTGTCATACGCCCCGTCGCCGCCGAACTTTTTCGTCCGATTACTCGTCTGATCCAACAATTCGTCAACCACCGCCGCATCGTCCGTTGCGTTGTCCGTCAGGACTTCCGCTTCGATTTCCTGCGTCTTTTCGTTGATCGCCAAGTGCAACTTTCGCCAAGTCCGGCGTTTGCTGTAACCATATTTGCGAACTTTCCACTCGCCTTCGCCGTGGACTTTCAAGCCCGTACTGTCGACGACCAGAAAGACCGATCCTTTGACTTTCGATGCGGCAAGCGACACCGAAATCTTTTTCGCACGCTTGGAAAGCGAGGTAAAGTCGGGGATCAGCACGTCGATTTGCATCAATTTCATGACACCTTTGGCAAAACCTTCGGTCGAGCGATATGTCAACTTGAACAATTCACGAAGCGTCAGAATCGTTTCGATTGCCATATCGCTGTAGACAAAAGGGCGTCCGACCTTTGACTCCTTATTCTCGTGCCGCCATTGTTCGATCACCTCTTCCGAAATCCAGAGTGTGAAGTCGCCCCGATCGACAAGGGCTTGATTATATTCCTTCCAATTGACAACCTTATACTTTTTCTTTTTTGCCTTGTTTGACATCTTCGCCTCCGTGACATGAATTTTGAAGTCCTACGACCTCTGTATTACGTCAAAAAGACGAAATTGTTCGACAAGACCCAAAAAAATCAAAACATTTCGGCAGTACAAAAACGAGAAGGTAATGATTTCATGTCGAGTATGTCGGAGCGTGAAACAAAGTTGCGTGGAGCGATTGAGGAATACAATGCGTTTCAACGGGTTCTCGATACCAAGCCGGATAATACAGGTTTCAAGACGGCGTTAAAAACATTTGCCGATAAGTACCCGAATCATCCGGCGGCTTTTGAAATTCAAACCCTCATGAAAGAGTATGATGATATTCAGGCGGCCGTTGCGTCCATACAGAATTTATATGCCGGGACAAGCGGATTGAAAGATTATGCTGAATGGTAGAGCAATGCATCGGTATTGAAAACGCAATGCGATGCGTTGACAGATAAAATCACGGTTCCCCTCGGTGAATTTTTCAAGCCGGTTGCCGGTCTTGCCTTGTTAGCACAAACGCAACCTCTTTCGGACA
>BNUO01000154.1 GCA_025997415.1 Campylobacterota bacterium | reverse complement strand
CGCAAAAAGCTAAGCACGCTCTGAGCGCGATCGTGCATATCGATCCACTCAAAACCGCTAAGGTCAAAATCGCGCTCAAAAAGCGGCGCTTCGGAGCGGTAAAAGCCGTTGAGATCGGCGACAAAACGGCGCAGATTGGCGTGAAAATCGTACTGGAGCAAGTGCCAATCGAGGCTCTGCTTGTAGTTCCATTCGGCGTACTGCCCAAACTCCATGCCCATAAACGACAGCTTCTTGCCCGGATGTGTAAACATAAAGGCAAACAGCAGCCGCAGGTTGGCAAATCGCTGCCACTCGTCGCCCGGCATTTTGCCGATCAAGCTGCCTTTCATATGCACAACTTCATCGTGGCTTAAAGAAAGCATAAAGTTTTCATTAAACGCATACCATATGCTAAAGGTGATCTGATCGTGGTGGAAGGTGCGAAAGACAGGATCGCGCGCGAGGTATTTGAGCGTGTCGTGCATCCAGCCCATATTCCATTTAAGCCCAAAGCCCAGCCCGCCGAGATAGGTTGGGCGCGTAACCATAGGCCATGCGGTCGATTCTTCGGCGATCATCATCGAATCGGGAAACTTTTCGTACACAACAGCGTTTAGCGTCTGCAAAAACTGCACAGCCTTCAAGTTCTCTTTGCCGCCGTATTCGTTGGCGATCCACTCGCCCTCTTTGCGAGCGTAGTCAAGGTAGAGCATACTCGCAACCGCATCGACGCGAATGCCGTCAATGTGATACCTTTCGAGCCAGAAGATCGCAGAGCTGATCAGAAACGCCTTGACCTCATTGCGCCCCAAGTTGAAGATCGCGCTGCCCCATTCGGGGTGAAAACCCTGACGCGGATCGGCGTGTTCGTACAGGTTTGTGCCGTCAAAGTTCGCCAGCCCGTGCATATCAACCGCAAAGTGCGAAGGCACCCAATCCATCACCACGCCAATACCCGCGAGGTGAAGCGAATCGACAAGCGCCATAAAATCCTGCGGCGTGCCAAAGCGCGAGGTGGGCGCAAAGTAGCCGATACACTGATAGCCCCACGATCCGTCGTACGGATGTTCGGTCGGCGGCAGCAGTTCGACATGGGTGTAGCCCATCTCTTTGAGGTATTTGGGCAGCTCTTTGGCAAGCTCTAGGTAGGTTAGCGCACGGTGTTCTTCGGCGTTAAACCGCCACGATCCGAGATGCATTTCGTAGATGCTAATCGGCGCGGTTAGGGCGTTTTTCTCGCCTCGAATGGCAAGCCACGCTTCGTCTTTCCATTTGTACGCAATGCTTGAGGCGATCCTCGTAGCCGATCGCGGCGAAACCTCCCAGAAAAATCCGAACGGATCGCTTTTTTCTTGCGTGCCGCCGTCCGCCTTTTCGATCGCGTACTTGTAGCTGTCGCCCGCCTGCGCTTCGGTTGTGAAGCCCTCCCACACGCCGCTTCCATCGCCGCGAAGCTGGAGCGTGTCATGCGATGGATCGTAGTTGTTGAAATCGCCGACGACCGCAACTCGCCTTGCGCTGGGCGCCCAGACCGCAAAATAGACGCCATTTTTGCCGTTGTGTTTGACCTCATGTGCGCCGAGCCGTTCAAATAAGCGGTAGTGCGAACCGCTTTTGAAGTAGTAACTGTCCTGTTCGCCCCAAGGTGAGTAGTCGTATGTCATCGGTTTTCCTTTCATGGCTTTAGCAATCATATCCCAAACAGCGACAAATCGCTATGATCGCCCGATGAAAGCGGCGGTTTTTGATAGCGGTATCGGCGGTCTGACGGTGGTGAAATCGCTGTTAAAACGACCATTATTTAGTGAGATCACCTACTATGGCGATACGGCGCGTGTGCCGTACGGCACGAAAGATCCCAACACGATCATCCGCTACTCGCTTGAGGCGCTTGAGTTTTTGCAAAACTTTGAGATCGATCTGCTCATCGTTGCCTGTAACACGGTGAGCGCGTACGCGCTGGGCGAACTGCGAAGTCGCGCAAAGTTTCCCGTTGTCGGGGTGATCG
>BNUO01000153.1 GCA_025997415.1 Campylobacterota bacterium | reverse complement strand
ACAAGTCGCAAGTTCTACGACAACGATCGCTGTATGGCTTTTCTCGTTATTGTCCATGATGATCGCGTAGTGTGCTTTGGCAAACTCGTTTCCCAATGCAACGCCGAAGCGTAGAGCCGCTTCTTTATGTTCCTCAAGCAAACTCTCTTTCTTTGGTACTCCAAAATGCACTAGAGCCACGCGCCAGCGTTTAATGTCGCCATGTCTAACAGCCATTTATTCGTCCTCTTTCATCAATAAATGAATCTTCTCAATGCCACGCGCCGCTGTCTCTGTTTGGACTTTGTAGTACCGTTTTGTAATTCGTGTGTTGGTGTGTCCAAGAATCGAAGCTAGGGTTAGCTCGTCTATGCCGTTGTTTGCCGCTAAGTTACCTATGATGTGGCGTATATCGTGAATCCTAAGAGGCTTCTCAATCCCCGCAGTTTTACAAATACCCTTCCAAGCATGTTTTACATTCTTAAACTTTGCGCCGTGTCCTTGCGCACTTGGAAACACAAGAGGCGATCGCGGAAGAATGCCGATTAACGCCTTCTGATCGTCTAGCACTTTTTGAAGTTGATCCGTAATGCAGTATTGCATAGCGCGGCGAACTTTGTTAATCCGCGCAGGGATAGCATACAGCCCCTTATCAAAGTCGATCATCGTCCATTCAAGCGACAGCACCTCATTAAGCCGCCGACCGTGCATTAAGAATGTGAAAATGCCGCGATGTTGCGGATTAGGGTTTTCGATGATCGTCTTATAAAGCCGCTTCGATTCATCAAGCGTGATCGATACTTCGATCTGATCATCGTATTTCGGGAGTTTGATGGCTTCTGTGGGATTGACAGCCGCCCAGTTGTGCACTATGGCGCAGTCATAGACTTTGCTGATCTGATTTTTTACTTTTTGCGCAGTCGTAGGCTTACAACCCGCCGTAAGCATTCGATTGATGATCGACTGCCAAAAGACCTCGCCGTATGCACTAATAGCGCGATTGTCAATGTATGGCTCAATATGTTTTTTGAAGTTGTATTGTTTATTGGCAACACCCGCAACCGATTCTAAGGCTTTTATGCTCTCAATGTATGTATAAAAGACTTGCGCAAATGAAACAGACCGAGACGGCTCTGTATAGCCATCTTTTACCTTGTTAAGCTCCAGCTCTCTAATGTGCCAAGCAGCTTTAACCGTCATGCGTGGGTTGCCGTTGTCGTAGCCAACGAGCCGCTTGTATTGCTTGCCTTCGTGCATAAAACGAATTACAAAAGCCCTTCGCTTGCGCTTAAAGTCGTCAGAGTAGTATACGCCGTCATAGTGTGGATCGGCTAATTTTAGGTCTTTGTACGCCATTTTTTTACCCTTTGGGGGACAATTTTAGGGACAATTAAACTTCGTAAAAGTAGCACTTTTTGGCTTATTTTGCAACCAAGCAAAAAGAGAAACAGCATACAAACCTTCTAATAGCCTCGTTTCATTCAAAAACCGCATTTCTAGATTTTCGTTTGCTTTCCGCCTTTCACGGTGGATACACGGGTTCGAGTCCCGTGGGAGTCACCAAAACGACCGCAACGCTCCACAGCAACATTTACAAGAGTTTTCAGAGCTACAAAGCCGCTTTTCCTGCCACTTGGAGACAGAAAACGAGTTCAACCGCTATCTCTCTTTATCAAATAACACTTATTGTTATTCTGGGGAGCATAGCTACCCCCCCCTGTCATTCTGAGGTAGTGAAACGACCGAAGAATCTCTGCAACAGTCTAGATTCTTCAGCTTCGCTTCAGAATAACAAAAACTTTCATCCCCTTAAAATCGGGTCGTTTTGTAATACGGTTAGAAAGCGAGCACGATTCGCAGATTGGCGAGGTCTCAATCCCCTTAAAACGGGTCGTTTTGTAATAATGCGCAATGGTATGACCCATCAGACGGCTCAAGGTCTCAATCCCCTTAAAATCGGGTCGTTTTGTAATTGATTAATTCAGGAAAACAGAAGATCGTGAAAGTTTAAATCACCTTAAAATCGGGTCGTTTAGTAATTCATTTGAGCCGCTGAAGGATAGCAGT
>BNUO01000152.1 GCA_025997415.1 Campylobacterota bacterium | reverse complement strand
CGAATCGATCGTACAGGATCTGCTCTCACGGTTGCAGCCCACCAACGCCGCCCAGAGCGCACCACCAAAAGGCGATCTGCTGATCAAACTGCTCAAAAGCGTCTCAATGCAGGCAAAAGCAGACAAGGCGACAGGTTAGTTTATATGCGGCAGATTATGTTTAGTCTGCCCAATTTACGACTTGTTAATAACAAGCGCGATGTTATTTCTAAAGCAGTATGAAACTACGATTGAGGCAATTGCGGGAGCTAACTCTTCTCAATACGAAGTTAATTCTCCGCAATATCGAGCCGATTCAGCGGGTGTTTTGCCCGTTGAAAACGGCGCGATAAAAGACAATTTACTATCGATCAACGAAGTGCAAAATTATTATGAGAGCGTAATAAAACCTAAAATCGATTTTGATCTTAGCGATCATATAAAATTAAACGAGGAACAACTAAAAACCGATCAAGAAGCCCATTCGATTTTGAGCGGTAATGTAAAGAATCTAGGCGATTGGAACGCCTTTAATACTCATGCGGTAGCTTCCGAAGAATACTAGGAAGCCGAATGCCCCGCGACGGGAGCATACTGCACCGTATGTAACCGAGCGTGGGCAGAGGCTGACGAAGTAAATCACGCAAACAGGCGACTTGACATCGCTGATTGATGGGATTCTGCGCCAATCGCACAATAACAGGGGCTTTGTTGCAATACCATTCGATCAGAGCGTTTTATACAACCGTAAATTACATTTTTCTTAAACGGGAATTAAAATTGCTTGTAAATATGAGTTTTAATGCAACAAGGGAGTGTAAATATGTTTTGGCAAACAGGGGCGAATTACACCATCAAAATCGGTCGAGGTCTTAAAGACATATATCGCAATACGCTAGGTGATGGGCTGGTAGGGACAAATCCATGGAGTCATTCATTTACATTTATTGGGTTGCAATAATATGGATTACGCTCAACGAAACTGTACGGTGCCGTTTTCGTATCCTGTATATAGCGCAGGTAGCGTACTTTGTGGAAACCATTTTAGTTGGCTCGGACTTAATGCCACCCATGCTGGTATGCAGTTCAGCGCTGATTATGAGGCAGCGCTACGATCGGCTTTAAGCGCTACGGAAGTTGGCGAGATTGATGAAGCAGATCGCATAGCGGAAGCGGCGGCAGACAAAGCCGCTTCTGCGTACGCTGATATTGAGATGGTGCGGCTATATAGCGATCTGGCATATATAAGCGCACCTGCGCCAATCGTAAAGATCTTTGAAGATGTGTATGATAAGTACATTGATGCTGGCTACCGTTTATTGTTAATGCCAACGCAGAAGTTTTCGTTCGATCCGCCACAGCTTCATACAATTAGCGATCTAAGCGCCGAGGAGTGGTATAACTTTGATTGGCTCGGTATGCTTAGCGCTTTTCGCAACTCTCTAAGCGACACGGCTTGGAGTAGCGATAAGATCGATAGCGTTATGGATCGTCTTAAAGAGATTCTGCCACCCACCCCCTCGCCGCAAGATTTTAACGAAGCTTTTTTGTGGCAGGAGATGCAAAGCAAAGTGATTCAAGAGCTTAATTTACCAACTCCGTGGGATTTATTTAACAACATTGTAAGTTGGGAAAAAACGGAACGATTTGCGGAGCTGTGTGCTATTGTCGGTATGGATTACTACACAAGCTCTATCGATGAACTCACGAGTTTTTATAATAACAACGAAGGAGTTATTTACGAGTTGAGGTACATCACAAGAGCCTATATAAAAATCAGTAGCGGACTTCATCTAATCAGCGACACACCGCTTTCTGATACAGAAGATCCTACCAACACCAACACGCACTATAGTGATCTGATACGCGATCTTACCCGCACCAACAGTCGTTTTGCCAAGCTGATCGATATTGCCAAACGCGATCCAAACTACGATAAAGCGCTGGATAAAACACTATCGTCAAAAGAGCGACAGGCGGCGCAGATTGAGCTAGACAAGAGTCTAAAATCGCTGCTCGATCAGTGGTGGGAGGAGTTTTTGGGAGTGGTCAAAGAGGAGAATCTGCTCAAACCAAACCCGC
>BNUO01000151.1 GCA_025997415.1 Campylobacterota bacterium | reverse complement strand
CCCAACGAATTGTTCACAACCTCCTTATTACGTGCTTGTTATGCTTTGGACTGTTCCTCATGAGCGGTTGTGGAGAGAAGCAATCCTCGCATCCTGCATTTGCTCCTGAACCATGCAGCATGTGTTCTGCAAGTGGATTATGCAGTATTTGTGGTGGTGTTGGTTATAATGTCACTCCAATGTACGGACGTACGACCTGTACTCTATGCAATAGAAACGGTCGGTGTAACCTTTGCAATGGTACTAAATGGAATTAATGTGTTTATAAATGTCGAAAAATTCCACCCTTTGTAACGGTGTCAGTCACTCCGTGATTGTGCTACCGTTCATGTGAGGCGTAGCGCGACGTAACTAACGCCTCTTTATCAGTTATCCCAAAGGAAACTTTCCATGAAAACAAAAAAATCAATGATGCTTGCGCCTGTGATGATGCTCTCAATTGCATTGAGTTTGCTAGGTTGCAGTCATTCGGGGGGCACAACGGGTACTAACAATACGAATGCCCAGGCGAACAATGACAAATCAACTGTTATGGAAATGAAAGAATTCAAGGACATCAAAGCCAAAGCGGACAAAGGCGATATTGAAGCCCAATGCTGGATGGCGATTTGTTTGCGCTACGGTTTGTATGGGTGTAAAATTGATAAACCTCAAATGCAAGAATTGTTTCAAAAGGTTGCCAAACACACCAATGAAAATCTTGCTGTGGTTCATTCTGCAAAGGGATTTGTTACGCTTTGGGTTATGGCGTAACAGAAAACGATGATGACGCGTTCAAATGGTATTGCAAAGCGGCGGATCAGGGTTTTGCTCCTGCACAGCGTGCTCTTGGATATTGTTATGCAAAAGGATATGGTGTTACGCCGAGTGATGAGAAGAAGCGGTGAAATGGTATCGCAAGGCAGCCGACCAGGGATATGCCCTAGGACAGAACAATTTAGGTGCATGTTACTACTATGGTCAAGGTGTTGATCAGGATTATAAGGAAGCAGTAAAATGGTATCGTCTGGCGGCTGATCAGGGAAACGACGATGCACAATTCAATTTGGGTTGGTGTTATGAAGAAGGATATGGTGTTAATCAGAATTATGCAGAAGCGGTGCAATGGTATCGCTTGGCGGCTATTCAAGGACATGCCGCTGCACAATGTAATTTAGGTATTTGTTACTCTAATGGTCAAGGCGTTAATAAGGATCATAAGGAAGCGGTGAAATGGTATCGCCTGGCGGCTGATCAAGGAGATGCCGATGCACAATGCAATTTGGGAACTTGTTACAACAATGGTCAAGGTGTTGATCAGGATTATAAGGAAGCGGTGAAATGGCATCGCTTGGCGGCTGATCAAGGACATGCCATTGCACAAAACAATTTGGGGAGGTGTTATGAAAAAGGTAACGGTGTTAGTCAGAGTTATGCAGAAGCGGTGAAATGGTATCGCCTGGCGGCTGATCAGGGAAACGACGATGCACAACGTAATCTGGATAGTCTTTTCTTTCCTTTTAAATGGTGAAGGTATTCCGAAGGATGATAAAGAAAGCACTGGAATGGTGTTGTATGGCTACTGCACAGGGACATGCCGTGGTAAAGGAGAATTTGAGAAAATAGCGATACTGTTTTTCACGATCATAGATGCAATTGACACTCAAAGCATACCAACCGGGCTGCGGATCATTTGCCGGAGGCATCCCCGTTGACGGTACTTTCGTCAGTTCAGCGGATAACTTCCCCAATAAGCGACTTTCATATCCGTGATTTCAGGATGCGTCTTGCACCACCGTTCCAGATTAAAAAGGTCCTGCCCCCAATCAATGTTACTGTCAAGCAAATGACGCGGCGCATTTGGGAACGCTTTTTCTTTTTCTCTGTTTTGCGGCAGTCCAATGCATTGCCTGGTTCTGCGGTCTGGACATTTCCTGCGGCTGTTTCGGTCCCGATCATGAAACGGCAATCGGCTGGCAAACCCTTTCCGTCATTTACTGTCTGTTGATTTTATATCCAAGCCGCTTTAGATTTCCCGTGAGAACAGGGCAAGCGTCCCAGCGAGGACGCGGTTTGGTGTCACGCGAAGCGTTAAGTGGCCAAGTCCATACTGACTACGGTATATCAATCATCAGAAATGGTATTGTATTTTTGCGGATACCATTTATCCCAAACCGATTGAATTGAGAGATAATCAATA
>BNUO01000150.1 GCA_025997415.1 Campylobacterota bacterium | reverse complement strand
TCGTGGGCGCGTGGATTGAAACGTTACTGGGAACAAGCACTCATTCACTTCGATCCGTCGCGCTCTTCGTGGGCGCGTGGATTGAAACGCGCCATCGGTTTCGAGGAGGCTCAAAATTGCAGGTCGCATAAAACTGTGCTAGTTTCAATCCACGCGCCCACGAAGAGCGCGACTTTTTTGACATCCGGTTTTCGCAAAAATAGAGCTTTGTTTCAATCCACGCGCCCACGAAGAGCGCGACCAAGCGGTGCATACAGAGTTTGAGCTAGAGTTAATTGTTTCAATCCACGCGCCCACGAAGAGCGCGACAAGAAAAATTTGGCGAACTATTGGGTAAAAACAGAGGTTTCAATCCACGCGCCCACGAAGAGCGCGACATCACCTTCCCCAAAAATACGAATATAAGGAAATGTTTCAATCCACGCGCCCACGAAGAGCGCGACCGAAACTTGCTCAATCGGCAAGTGATAATGATTGTTTCAATCCACGCGCCCACGAAGAGCGCGACAGTCTTAAAGTCTTCATCGTTACGGTTGATCATCGTTTCAATCCACGCGCCCACGAAGAGCGCGACTTAAATCCACGCAGGACGCAAGCCCTGACGGATTGTTTCAATCCACGCGCCCACGAAGAGCGCGACCTTGTGCCATTTTGTGCCCTTATGGAGTTGTAACCGTTTCAATCCACGCGCCCACGAAGAGCGCGACCACTAGCCCCCTTCGTATTCCGTCATAGAGTTCCGTTTCAATCCACGCGCCCACGAAGAGCGCGACGCTACAAGGTCGATCCTAGCGCAGCGCGGATTATGTTTCAATCCACGCGCCCACGAAGAGCGCGACCGTGATCACAGCCACCATGTGGTTTGCACACTAGTTTCAATCCACGCGCCCACGAAGAGCGCGACCAATCGCGGATCAAAACCTTAACAAGTCCATTCTCGTTTCAATCCACGCGCCCACGAAGAGCGCGACGTGATAAACCTTGCTCTATAAGCGGCAAAACGACTGACGTTTCAATCCACGCGCCCACGAAGAGCGCGACTCCTCGCACGATGTATTCGCGGCATATCTTGGCAAAGTTTCAATCCACGCGCCCACGAAGAGCGCGACCTTTGCCGCTTGTGCTATCAGCGATCGCCTTAGCTTGCGTTTCAATCCACGCGCCCACGAAGAGCGCGACTGAACTCCGAAAGCGGGGCGGTGCGATCCGAATTGTTTCAATCCACGCGCCCACGAAGAGCGCGACCGAAAGAGGTTTAGGCGGCGTGTAACTTCGTTGAACGTTTCAATCCACGCGCCCACGAAGAGCGCGACCGCGGATACAATCTTGCGCTACACATTCACGACGTTTCAATCCACGCGCCCACGAAGAGCGCGACATCCCTTTATAAAAAAGGCAAGTCCAATGTTACAAGTTTCAATCCACGCGCCCACGAAGAGCGCGACGGTGTGCATTTTAGCGCTCAATACCATTGGCTTTGTTGAGATAAAAACGCGAACCACATTAAAATAGTGAGCTTTGGCAAGATAGTTTGGCTGTGAAATGTCAACAAACTATCTTCAATGCTGATTTGCGAACCTAGCGTGGTTTTCTGTGTGTTGGAGGATCGCGTTAATGTTGCGTGGGAGTGGGTGTAGATGGACACAGGGCAGATCGTAGTGATTAAAGCGCTAATGACGAACGCTTTTGTTGCGATCGGGGGCAAGCCGTCAAATCTGCTAAGTAGCACAAGCATAAAACGGCAAAAACCCACCCGATCACCACAGTTCGCATATCTGAGCATTTACAGACTTGTCGCAATCTGTCAATGCGCTTGCTTGACATATCTTGGTGGTATCAGCTTCTATCAACCTTGCCTAGTGCTAGAGCGATGCGCAGAGTCGGGGCAAGCGTTGATTTAGTGATCGTTGCAGTTGCGCTCTCTCTTGCCAGAACAATGTGCAGAGTCAAGGCGAGTGTTAATAGGCATTGACAACTGCACAAGATTAGCATGGCTAGAGCAGTATCCAGAGTCATGGTGAGCGTTAATCCACCACCCGCCAGTACTGCAAACCTATCGTTGCTCCTCTTCCTCATCAACCGTTAGTTGATCTCTGATCGTCTCTAGTGTCTTGTTTCCAATGCCTTTGACAAGCAGTAGATCATCAACCGATTTGAATGCACCGTTTGTTTCACGATACTGAACGATCGATT
>BNUO01000149.1 GCA_025997415.1 Campylobacterota bacterium | reverse complement strand
GATGAAGTGATTCAACACGGTATTGCCTGGTTAAGAAAATATCAGGAAAAACAAATCGAACTCCTGAAAAACGCGGAACTGCCCGAAGAACAGCGTCAAAAGGTTCACTGGAAACAATGTGCCGATGATACCGATGCGTTTGTATTGATGACGCTGGGGAATGACAGCTTCGGTATCGTCAATTATCTCCGGCGCGACCGTGTGAGACTTTCGCTTTACGGTGTGGCAATGCTCGGTATTACCGAAGCCGAGATAACAGGTGTTTCTTCCGACGAGGCAAAAATGTGCCTGCGGATGCTGGAACAGTATCTTGAACAGGATGACGAGAATCAAACCACATGGCTGAACCTCAACCGGATGGGAAATTGGCACTGGTGGTATTGGTACGGCAGTGAATTTGAGACGCAGGCGATGTACCTCAAACTGCTGATGCGGGTCAATCCGAAATCGGATGCCGCGCCGCGATTGGTCAAGTGGCTCCTTAACAACCGGAAACACGCGACATATTGGAATTCAACCCGTGATACGGCGCTGTGTGTTGAAGCGTTTGCCGATTATCTGCGGACAACCGGCGAGTCGAAACCGGATATGACTGTTGACATTTTGCTCGACGGCAAGGTTGTCAAGACCGTGCAAATCACGCCGGAAAACATGCTGACGATTGACAACACGTTCATTCCCGAAGGAACGGACGTGACCGCCGGAACGCATGAAATTGAACTCCGCCGCAAAGGAACCGGACCGGTCTACTTCAATGCGTATCTTGAAAATTTTACATTGGAAGATCAAATTCAGGCCGTCGGCTTGGATGTGAAAGTACACCGCCGTTACTGGCTGCTGACGTCTGCTGAAAAGTCGCGGAATGTTGCAGGAAACCTCGGTCAGGTTGTTTCGCAGAAGGCGGAAAAATACGAGAAAACGCCGATAGCGAATCTTGCCGATGTCAAAAGCGGTCAGCTTGTCGAAATCGAATTGATCGTCGAAAGCAAGAACGATTACGAGTCGCTGATGATTGAGGATATGAAACCGGCGGGCTTTGAACCGGTCGAAGTGCGAAGCGGTTACAACGGTAACAGCATGGGCGCTTACATTGAGTACCGTGACAACCGGGTGACGTTTTTTGTCTACCGATTGTCACAAGGCACACACAGTGTCAGCTACCGGATGCGTGCCGAACAGCCTGGCTCTTTCAGTGCCCTCCCGGCCAAAATCGAAGCGATGTATGCCCCGGAACTGAAAGGAAATTCCGATGAACTGAAGATCAACGTTGCGGATTAACACAACTGCATTGTTTTGTTTTGATTTTTGGAATCCGGTATATTTGATGAGTGAAGGTAGGCGGTATTTCGCCGAAAGGTCGTGTTGCCGACAGACAACTTTTTTAGCCGGTTGATATCGATGTTTCCGCCCGGCGAGCCTACCTTGACACAATAAACATGGATGACTGGTATAAGTATCTACACAACTTTTTTCACCATGAAGGGCATGAAAAACCGCTAAAAATTTAGGGATACCGGAACGTTGCAGTATCACGATCGCCGAGAACCCATCCGACAGTTTGTCGGTTGCAACGGTCAAACGCTTTGATGCCCCAACGTTTGCCATCTTTTTGGGGGAGTGTTCACTTAAAGATATACCGTAGCCACTTAAAAATACCAGTTGCATGGTTCATTTAAAAAAGTTATAGTTTTTGGATGTAAAGGAGGTACAAGTTTTCTCATGGACAATTTTTCATTGACCTGCGGCCAAATCACAGGGTTGAAATTGTTGCATCGCACGTTGCGTGACCGGCGGCTTGCCTATCGCCTCAATGCGATTGTTCTTCTCGGTTCCGGTTGGAGCATCGCGGCAGTTGCCGAAGCCTTGCTGGTGGACGAAACAACGATCCGCAGCTGGCAGGAAAAATATCAGCAAGGCGGCGAAGAAGGACTCCTTACCGTGAATTATCAAGGCAAATCACCGTCGTTGCCCGATGAGCAACAAGAAGAACCCGCAACACATCTCGATGAAAACATGTACCTCGACAGCAAGGCCATCCGGCATCACATCAAGAAAACTTACGGCATGCAGTATTCGTCGGGTCATGTTCTAAAATCATTGAATTAGCCAAGTGTATCCGAAAAACCAGAGTTGATAATTAGTCCGACGACGATTTTGTGCATCTGTTCCGTTTTGGAAAAGCGAATCCCCTTGCGAACCAGTCGGCTACACCACGTCCGCAACGACAAATGCTTCCGCTCTATCTTCTGCGTATCT
>BNUO01000148.1 GCA_025997415.1 Campylobacterota bacterium | reverse complement strand
ACTGGCGGCGGCGTTTCGCGCAATAAAAGCGGGGCTGAAAGTTGCGATTATGACCAAAGCAGATTCGTTTAGCTCCAACAGCGTTCTGGCTTGCGGCGGGGTCAATGCTTCGCTTGGCAACAGCAAAGAGGACAGCCAACGAGAGCACGCGGAGGATACGATCGCGGCGGCGGCGATGCTAGGCGACACGGCGGCGATCGACACGCTGACCGCAAAGGCGCGGCAGAGCGTGCTGGAGCTTGAACGACTTGGAGCGAACTTTGACAAAACCGACGACGGGCGGATCGCGCAGCGAGCGTTTGGCGGCAGCGGAAGCAAGCGAACCTGTTACATAGGCGATCGAACGGGCGCGGCGCTGGTACAGACGCTTGAGCGCGTGTGCAGCGATATGGGCGTGATCACGCTGGAAAACCACTATCTGCTTTCGCTCTTAACCGATCGTGGCGCGATTGGCGGCGTTGTGGCTCTAAACTGCGCTGATTCGACCGTAATCGCGATCGAAGCAAAGAGCGTCGTTTTGGCGGGCGGCGGTTTTGCGGGCATCTACTACGGCAACACCACAAACCCCGCAAACACAAGCGGCGACTGTCTCGCTGTGGCTTTTCGCGCAGGTTTGCGGCTGGTGAATATGGAGTTTATACAGTTTCACCCAACGGGGCTTGTCGGCAGCGGCGAACTAGTCAGCGAGGCGGTGCGAAGCGATGGCGGATTTCTGGTACTAGAGGACGGCAAGCGATTTACCAACGAACTTCAAACCCGCGATCGCCTCGCCCGCGAGATTGCGAAAGAGATCGAAAACGGGCACAAAGTCTATATCGACACGCGGCATTTGGGCGGCAAACTGCTTAGCGATCAGATGCCAAACTTCTGCGAATCGGTCAAGACACGATTGGGGCTGGACGCTTCGCGCGAACTCGTTCCCGTTGCGCCTTCGGCACACTACACGATGGGCGGGATCGAGGTTGGCGAGAAGGCAAAAACGGCGATCAAGGGGCTTTTTGCCTGCGGCGAATGTGCGGCAAGCGGCGTGCATGGCGCAAATCGATTGGGCGGAAACAGCCTACTTGAATCGCTGGTTTTTGGCGAGATCGCGGGCGGGAGTGCGGCAAACTACGCAGAGGCAAACGACTATCGTGATTACGACGAGGCGGCGATCGTGAAACAAACGCGGCGCGTTGAAGAGATCATCGCGGGCGAAAACCGCTACAGCCTAAACGCGCTTCGCAAATCGCTCGGCAACAAGCTCACCGCCACGCTTGGCGTCTTTCGCCAGAGCGCGGGAATGCAGGACGCTTACGAGTACATTGGACACCTTGCGACGCTCAAAAGCGGGTTGCATTGTGTCGATAAACGGCGCGAAAACAACGACGAACTCGTGCAGATTTTGGAGTTTCACAACGCGCTTGCGATCGCGGAGGTTGCGGCTTTTGCTGCGCTTGAGCGGCGGGAGTCGCGCGGCGCACACTTTCGCACCGACTATCCGCTTGCGCGATCGCGCTTTTGCAAAAACAGCTTCGTTACGCTCAAACACCGCAACTTCCTAGACCTCCGCTTCCTCAAACCGCACAGCATTGAATGGCAGCTAGATCGACTTAGACGCGCGATGACAAACTAGTTTTCGCTCGCTTGGGCTTTAGCCTTTTTGCCGCTCCTCGCTTGTGCTTTTGCACGGGTACTGTGTCATCTTCACTCGGCGCTTGGTCATTTACCGATAAGTAAACTCCCATCGCGCCTCGTTCAGCTTCCTTGCCCCCGCGCAAAATCCCTTCGCGATCAACGGCAAAAAGCAATCGGCGCACGAATGTCATTGCGTGCCTCCGCAGTGACGGGCAGGGGGACACGCCCTACTGCTACGCGACCCGCAATCACACTATCGTAGCCTCGCAGAGGCGATACTTTATTAACCGTATGCTTTAGCTTACGGACAGGCAATACACCCCCACCCCCTCCCAAGTCCCGCAGGGACGACACTTTATTAACCCTGCATACCGCCCAAGTGCTGTCCCTGCGGGACTGCTCCGCAATCCTCCGCAGTAACGCGCCTTCGGTGCTACTGCTCCGCAATCCCTGTCATTCTTGTCCCTGCCAATCATTTCGATGACACTTTTCGCTAGAAAAGGGTCATCGAAAGGAAACCACAATGTTCAGTGCAAAAGAGGACAACACCGTATCAAGAGAACAAGTAAAGAGGCTTCGTGCTCTTATTGAGGAATACGAGCTGGTAAAGACAAAGAAGCACCCCACCATTCGCTTTGCCTCCGATCTGTTCAAGATAT
>BNUO01000147.1 GCA_025997415.1 Campylobacterota bacterium | reverse complement strand
TGAAACTACGAAGCGGCTGATCGATAATCAGAAAATCGCTGTTGTATGTCAGCGCAGACGAGCTAAACGGCAGAGTGATTTTGGCAGAGGATTCTATGCGAATCAGCTGGTTTGACGGCTTCAAAACCGCGTAGGTGATATAGGCGCGAGTGCGGGCGTAGAGCGAGTTTGGCGTGTTTCCAATCTGCAAAATGTCGTACTCTTTGCCCCGCACAATCGCGATCTCGTGCGCCTGCAAAATGTCCTTTGTCAGCAGGTTGGTCAAAGCGTCTCGTTCGCGCTCCTCGTTTTCGATCCGACTCGCCTGATCGATCGCCTTTTTGAGCGTGCCGTAGTTGCCCGTCAAAAACAGTACAAGCAGGAAGACCAACGAAACGCTGATGATCAACTCCAGCAGCGTGAAGCCGCGTCTCATCAGCCTAAACTCATCGAGAAGATCGGCAGCATCATTGCCGTGATGATAAATCCGACTGCGCCGCCGACAAAGAGCATTAGCACAGGCTCAAGCAGCGAGAGGAAGATTGCAATTCGATCCTTGTTTTCCTCAAAGTACAGCGCCGAGAGGTTGGACAAAATGTCGCCTAGTTCGCTCGTCTCCTCACCCAGCGCGATCGATTGGATAAACGACTCATCGACCCGAAAACCGTCCGCCTGAAGCGCAACCGAAAACCGTCCGCCCTCTACCACGCGCTCGGAGGCTTTCATAAAGATGTCCGAAAGCACGAGGTTACTCTGTACATTCGCCGCAAGTCGAATCGTCTGCACAAACGGCACGCCCGATCGCATAAGCACCGAAGCCATATAGCAAAACCGCGCAAGCTCTGTCGTCATCACGATCCGTCCCAAAAGCGGCACGGCGAGAATCGCGCGGTTGATCGCGTAACGGTAGGGACGATTGATTCGTAAAAGCGTTGTATGAAGCGCGATCGCGCCTGCAATCAGCACGATCATCAAGAGCCAGTAGCTGCCAAAAAACTCGCTCGTGCCAATGACAAACCGCGTGATCGGCGGCAGCTCCTGCCCCAACTGCTCAAACATTCCCGTAATCTGCGGCACAACGACAGTCATCATAAAAAAGACCATACAGCACGAAACCAGTACGATAAAAAGCGGGTAAAAGAGTGCACTTTTTGCCTGCTTTTTGATACTCTCCTGCTCCTTGATAAAGCGCGAAAGTTCCGAGAGCACATCGGGCAGCGTGCCGCCATCTTCGCTGATTTTGATCGACTGTTTGAAGAATGTCGGTATATCAAAAACGCTCTGATTCTCCAGCGCAACCGAAAAGCTCTTGCCCTCCTCGACAAGCGTTCTGATTGTGCCCAGAAAGCTGGAGAGCTTGCGATCGTTAGCGTACTGCGAACCGGCGAGGCGAATGGCATTGACGATCGAAATGCCCGCTTTGAGGTAGATCGACAAGTCGCGGCAGAGGCGCGAGAGCGCGGTCGGGGCGATCGATTCGCGGCGGCGTTTCAAAAGGCGCGACAAAACGGGCTGTTCGGAGGGGACGATCGACTCGTAGAGCAGGTTTTTTGCGCGTAGCTTGCCGATCGCTTCGGCTTTACTCGCCGCTTCGAGCGTGCCCTTTTCGATCGCGCCGTGTGAGTTTAACGCTCGGTATTTATACAGCACTAGTCATCTTCGGAGTAGTATTTGGTTTTGTCGGTCGGCAAAAACTGGTTTGGGTCGATACTCAAACGCGCCTCCTCGTAGTTTTGATAGCGATCGGCGGGGCGCAGATAGGCGTAATAGCGGTAGAAACTGCCCTTGTGTTCGATCAGCATATCGGTAATCGCGCCGTTGGCAAACCGCTCCATCTCAAAGCAGCGATCGTGTGCAAACTCCCGTTTTTCCAGATAGCCGCTGCGATCGTAGATGTGCCAAGCGGGTTTTTCGTCAAAAAGTGCGATTTCGGTTGCGATCGCCTCGCCATTTTCACCATACAACACGCACTTTTCGCACAGATCGCCCGTGCAGACGAGGCGCAAGTAGCCAGCGATTGGCGCGTTTCGCATTGTGCGATCAAGCCGCTCTAACGACCAGTCAAGTCCCGCCGCGCCGTCCGTTTTCGAGCGGATTACCGCTGTAGCAGTCGCGTAAATGACACCAATGATGATCACAACGATCAACATCTCAAGAAGCGTGAATGCGGGTTTTAGCGCTCGCATTCGGTGAGTTTAAGATCGCGCGCGTCGTCCGCACCGCCCTCTTTTCCGTCAGAGCCAAGCGAAATAATCTCTATCGAACTGCCGTCGTTAAGATAGATATAATCGTGATTCC
>BNUO01000146.1 GCA_025997415.1 Campylobacterota bacterium | reverse complement strand
CGGCAATTTGTACAAAGCTCTTGGTGATCGTGCAAAGGCGATCGCGGACTTTACGCAGGCGATCAAGTTCGATCCACACAATGTAGAGAGCTATTTCAATCACGGCGTTTTATATGCCGAAATTGGCGAGCACCCGAAAGCAATAGCTGACTATACGCTGGTGATCAAAATCGATCCGAACTTTCCGGAGGCTTATGGCGGTCGCGGCAGCTCGTATCTCGCGCTGGGCGATCACAAAAAGGCGATAGAAGATGCGAAAAAAGCGTGTGATCTGAGCGAGTGCGGATTTATAAGCGATCGCGAACTCTTGCAATTTCTGCGCGAAAACGAACAGATGCTGGATTAAATGTTATTCTGGATGTCTTCCTACTGTCATTCTGGACGCCCCCCCTGTCATTCTGAACGAAGTGAAGAATCTCAAAGACGGACTGAGATTCTTCGGTCGCTTCGCTCCCTCAGAATGACAATTTAACATATCTATATAGAAACGATTCTTGTTGCCACTTTTTCACAAAAGGTACGATCGTGTTCTACAAATAGAAGTGTGGGCTGGTATTCGATAATGAAATCTTCAATTTGCAAACGAGAAAATAGATCAATATAATTCAACGCTTCGTCCCAGATATATAAATTTGCACTTTCCGAAAGCGCGGCGGCGATCTGTACCTTTTTCTTCTGCCCTTCGCTCAATATTGCAATATCTAAATCAAACTCCGATCGCTTAAAATCCAATTTACGCAAAATTGTCAGAAAAAGAGTCTTATCTATCGCGCGATCATCCGCAAAACCATTTAATGATCCATGCAAAAACGCAGAGTCCTGCGCAACAGATGATATTTTAAGAGCGTTTGGAATATCCATCTCTCCCGTATATGCCAACTTTTCACCACATATAAGCTGCAAGATCGTAGATTTTCCGCTGCCGTTTTTGCCTCTGATCGCCACGCGCTCACCTCGCTCTACCTCAAAATTGATCCCCTCCGCACAAGGCTGTCCCCCCCTAAAAATGGTTACATCTCTTAAACTCACATAGATATTTCTGTGAAACTCTTGCTGGTTTATTTTCAGCTTCGGCGCTGTTTCGATATTCTTTAATAGCGTTGATTTTTCGGCGATCGCACTATTTTGTCTATCTTCGAGAGCTTTCGATCGCTTCATCATCTTTGCCGATTTGTGTCCGATATATCCGCGATCAACTTTTAGACCTGAAATCTTCGTATGATATTTTGTCTTTTCGATCGCGTCTGACCATTCACTATTTCTTTTAGCTGCGCTTTGAAGGCGTTTAATCTCTTTCGCAAGTTTTGCATTTGAGCTTATCTCAAACTCATCTTGCAGCCGCTTGTTTTCAAACCACGATGAGAAATTTCCTTTTTGTATTGTAACCTGTTCTTTGTCGATCGCCATAATATGATCTACGGCTGTATCCAAAAAAGCTCGATCGTGCGAAACAAGAATAAATCCATCTTTTTTGCGCAGGTATTTTGCTACTATTTCGCGCCCCTCCAGATCGAGATGGTTTGTCGGTTCGTCGATCAGCAAAAATCGATCTTCGCACAGAAATAGCGCGGCTAAAAGCGCCTTTGACTGCTGCCCAAAACTTAGCGTCCCAAACTCGCGATCTATTGCAAAACCCGCTTTTAAAAGAGCCAATTCTCTTTCGATCTGATAATCGTCCGCATTAACGGCTATACTTTTTAATAGATCGATTGTTTTTACTGTTTTATCGCGTACGGCAAATGGAAAATATAGAGGCTCAACCGCTTTTACGATCACCCCCGTATATGGCAGACTACCGAGAAAGAGATTTAGCAGCGTTGTTTTGCCTCTGCCGTTTCGTCCGATTAGCCCCGTTTTCCATTCGGTGTGCAATGTAAATGACAAATTGCGAAAGATATAATCGCCCCCCTCGTAGGCAAATGATAAATCTTTAACTGCAATTGTCATTTCAACCCGCCGCCATCAAATGTGCTTAATTCTACCCAAATGACGGCATTACTCCTTCCCCGCAAACCGTTGCAAAAATCGCCTCTTAACAACTAGTGCGCCCCATAGAGCGAGCAGCATTGCAGCACCAAACAGCCAGCCCGAAAGTGCGCCTGCCTGCGTACCTGAAAGCAGCGTGCCGATCGTGCAGCCCAGCGCGGTCATTGCGCCCCAGCCCAGCAGCACGCCGCCTAAAAGTGCGAGTGAGAGCGCCCTAAAACTCGTGCGTTCAATTGTAAAATTGCCGCCCGCTAATGCCGCGATGAACGATCCAACCACCAGCCCCAGCAAGAGGAGCGA
>BNUO01000145.1 GCA_025997415.1 Campylobacterota bacterium | reverse complement strand
CAGAGCGAATTTGCGCTTCACATTCGCGCCGTTTTGGGGCTGCCGCTTGGGTTTTCGCTGGTGAGCGAAGGGGCGAGCGCGGCATACAAGGCGACAAACGAGAGCGCCGCACCGATCCTCGAAGTGCCCGATGAACTCTTTAGCGAGCGGTCGTTTGTGCGGCTTTTTGGCAAGCCTGTGAGCCACAAGGGGCGCAGAATGGCGGTCGTGCTCACCGCCGATGCCGACGCGCAAAACGCCCTCGCACGCGCCAAAGAGCTTGTTGCGATGATCAAGGACAGCTAAGTGGTACTGCTAGGAAGCACAGGTTCGATCGGCGCGGCGACGCTCTCTGTGGCGCGGGGTTACCACCTTGAGGTCGAAACGCTGGTTGCGGGCAAAAACGCTGATCGCCTAAACGAACAGATCGCCGAGTTTCACCCAAAACGGGTGGTCGTTGCCGATCGCGCTACTGCCGAAAAGGTCAATTTCGCGGGCGTGAAATATGGCGACGCGGCGATTTTGGAGGCGATCGAGGAGTCGCGATCCGATCTGGTCGTTAATGCGCTGGTTGGTTCAACGGGGCTTGCGCCGACTTTGAAAACCGTTGCGCTGGGCAAACGGCTTGCGCTTGCCAACAAGGAGTCGCTAGTCTGCGCGGGCGCGTTTATCGACACGGCACGGATCACGCCGATCGACAGCGAACACTTTGGGATCAAATACCTGCTTGCCGATCGTGCGATCAGACGACTGATCATCACCGCAAGCGGCGGCGCATTGCGCGATCTGCCGATCGAAGCGATCGAACACGCGCCGATCGAGGCGGTTTTGCGCCACCCTAACTGGTCTATGGGCGCGAAAATCACGATCGACAGCGCGACAATGGTCAATAAACTTTTTGAGCTTTTGGAGGCTCGTTGGCTCTTTGGGGCGCACGAGATCGACGCATTGATCGAGCGCAGTTCGGCGATCCACGCGATGATCGAGTTTGCCGATGGCTGCATTAGCGCGCAGGCGAGCCGCACCGATATGCGCCTTGCGATCGCGTATGCGGTTTTGGGCGAACTAAACGAGCCGATCGCGGGCGGGATTGACCTAACGGCGCTGGAGCCGATTCGCTTTGAGCCGATCGACAGCGCGCGTTATCCCGTGTGGGCGATCAAAGAGCCGCTGCTGCAAACCCCCGCGCTTGGCGTGGTGATCAACGCGGCAAATGAGGCGGCGATCGAACGCTACCGCGCCCACGAAATCAGTTTTGGCGCGATCGCTCGCACCGTTTTGGCGGCATTTGAACGCTTTAGCGCCGCCCCTGTGAGCATTGATCACGCACTTGCGCTACACGATGAGGTACTGGGCTGGACGAAGTCATTCTTGTGCAAGCCCATTTCGTTGACTCTTTTCGTTTTGCTTAGCATAGCGCGTTAGCGCTATGCTATCTCCTCTTTCGCTTCTAAAATCAGCTTTCACTCTATCTCCTCTTTCATCTCCTTTCTTGCTTTTACTTCAACTCCTTTCTAAACTCCTGCGGTGTTTTGTTGTTCAATGATTGGTGTCCTCTCATCTCATTGTAGTAGAGCATATAGCGGGTAAGCTCCTCTTTGAAAGCATCAATGCTTTCAAATACACACTCCTCTAAACACTCCTCGTATATGGTTCTCCACAATCGTTCTATCTTGCCATTTGGCTGCGGTTTGTATGGCTTGGTGTAGATATGCTTGATCGACAACTGATGAAGCAATCGTTCAAACGGATGGGTCATTGTCTTATTGGATTTGAACTCTGAACCGTTGTCGGTCATTATTCGTTCAAAGCGAATGTTGTATCGAGATTGCAGCAGTCTCATAATGCCCATAGCTCCAAACATTGTCGATAAAGATGTAATGTCTGTCATCAGTTCAACCCATGCCAATCTGGTGCAATCATCGATGCCTCCTACGAGGTAGAGCTTGCCCTTGAAGCCTTCTACCATACCGTTTGGCAGGTGTTTGCAGTCGAAGTGTCCAAGCTCGCCTGCTCGCTCTTTGATGATCATCCTTTTGTTCCTCTGCTGCTTTGGTCGTAACCGATTAAGGTTGTTTCGTTTGAGGATATTATAGATTGAAGAGGGACAAGGGATAGGTTCGGTACTCACCCTTTCAAGGTTGTATAACTCAACCAACGCTTCGTATATCTCATAACGGTTAAACCCATCGTGCCGCAGTGCGATTATCGGTCTAATGGACAAATGTAGTGCTTTTTTGCCTGTTTTTATCCCCGCTTTCACCCAATTTTCAAGAAATCATCTATCATTTTCATCTTATTTGCCATAGACATTCCATTATGGTTTTTAAGGCGCTT
>BNUO01000144.1 GCA_025997415.1 Campylobacterota bacterium | reverse complement strand
CGTTGTTGTAAAAAAAGGAGCCAACGGCTGCATGTTCGTCAGCCGATATGAAACTTATCTGATTCCGGCATTTCCGACGGAAAAGGTGATTGACCCGACCGGTGCGGGCGACAGTTTTGCAGGCGGCATGATGGGATACATCGCTTCCCAGGGAACCGCCGATGGTGAAGTTATCAAACGTGCCCTGGCTTACGGAACCATTGTCGCAAGTTTTCAGGTCGAAGGTTTCAGCCTTGAACGGCTCCAGGAAATCACCCGTGAAGACATTGAAAACCGCCTCGAACAATTCCGTAAAATGGTGGATTTCTAAATATACCGTAGTCGGTATGGACCTTAACGCTTCGCGTGACACCAAACCGCGTCCTCGCTGGGATGCTTGCCTTGTTCTCACGGGAAATTTAAAGTAGCTTGAATATATAACCAAAAATTCTTTGAATTTTCCCTGTGTGAAACTTAGGTAAGTTACCGTTTGCCAAACGGCAATATGGTCTTTCGGTGAAAAACTGCCTACTTGACGTAACATATCCGAAAAAACATTAAGTGACTTCAGTGTATACATCCAGTATTTTCCTGATTATCCGCGATCTGGAACCAAAAGTCAAGCACGGGAACTCTATTCCTTAGAAGAACAGCAAGTCCGACAAACACCGGCTGAAAGCCCGGTGATCAACAGCATAGAGCGTTGTCCCATATATACCCCGTAGCCGGTAAGGCATTATGGCTTCACATTCACGTAATCGCATTCCGTTGGTCGGCTTGTGTCATTCAAAATTAACAATTTGTTCCCGCGCAGAGTATATAGGTATTAAGTTGATTGCTATACTCAAGCAGTTAAATTTCCCGCAAGAACACCGGCGATTTTGTCCCTTCAGGGCATTTTCAGGGAGTGCTCACTTTGCTCTATAACGTTTTTTTCAGCCGGGCGAGTTCGGAGGCGGTGACGGTCACGGTGTAGCGGATTTGTTCTTCCTTATGTGCTGAGGTGATGAAGAAACGGAGCCTTGCAGCTTTTTCTTCAACCGCAGGATGCAAGATCGGCTGTACGTTGACCCCTTTTTCAAAAAGCGCCTTTGACATCATCAGGCTGAGCATTGAGTTGCCGAGAATCACGGGAATCACAGCGGAATCCTTGCTCATGCCGGTATCAAGACCGTGTTCTTTGGCAAATTTCAAAAAGAGTGCACTGTTTTTTCGGAGTTTTTCAACCCGTTCCGGCTCTTTTTGCAACAATTTGAGTGCTGCCAGCGCTGCGGCGGTGTTCGGCGGGGAAATGCCGACACTGAACACAAAACCGGGCGCTGTGAATTTCAAATATTCGATCAATTCCTTCTTCCCGGAAATGTATCCGCCGCAACTGGCAAATGTTTTGCTGAGCGTACACATCCAAATATCGACATCGCTTCGGTTCACTCCGAAATGTTCACCGATTCCGCGTCCGGTTTTGCCGAGCACACCGATGGAATGTGCTTCATCAACCATAAGCATGGCTTTGTAGCGCTTTTTAATTTCAATCAGCCGCGCCGAAACCGGTCCATGATTCGGATTCAGGCGGTTGCCTCCAGTGCCGAAGCCGATGCCGCTTTGACTACTGCGGAAGTTTGGGAGCGGGTACAGGAATTGATTGAGGAGACTCCCGATCTCAAACGGCTTATATGGTTCACAACAGACCGAATGGAACCGGGTGTTGAAGACAATTGGGTTCATCCGGAAATTTCCGAATATACCACCGCATTTTTGCAGTATACATCCGGTTCCACGGGAACTCCCAAAGGAGTGGTGCTGAGTCATGGAAATTTGATCCACAATTCCCGGCTCATCCATGATATGTACGAACATACCCGTTCCGACAAAGGGGTCTTCTGGCTTCCCAGCTATCACGACATGGGACTTATCGGCGGAATTTTGCAGCCGCTCTTTTGCGGTTGTCCAAATATTCTGATGTCTCCGCTTTCTTTCCTCCGGAATCCATTTAACTGGCTTTCCGCAATCACCCGGTATCGGGGAACAACAAGCGGCGGACCAAATTTCACCGATATGACCTTCCGGACACTCCAGTTCGGTATCCGGATCAACAATGACTGTTCTCTGATCGATCAAACTATGCCCGCTTGAAACGAGCCATCGGACTTTTTCTGTGTTTTCTTCGGCGGTTACGGCCGTACCGTTGGCCAAAGCATCGGCGTCAATGGCACGAATGAGCGGTTTTTTACCGAGATCGCCGCCGGTGACGAAAAGCGTCGCTTCGGCCAGACCGAAACAAGGATAAAACGATTCGTAACGGAAACCGCAGGATTCAAATTTTTCGGCAAACCGGTCGAGTGTTTCTGCTTGAACCGGTTCGGCTCCGTTGAACGCCACTTTCCAGGAATTCAAATCAAGTGCGGCCAACTGTTCCTCGGAAATCTGCTGGATGCAAAGATCATAGGCGAAATTTGGTCCGCCGCTTGTTGT
>BNUO01000143.1 GCA_025997415.1 Campylobacterota bacterium | reverse complement strand
AGTGATCGACCGGCCACGGATTTCCGCATCGTAGACTATAGAAAAGTCTGCCACAGGGGCGCAGCTGTGTAGCCATCGCCATAGGAGTTACAAGATCAGTTTTACAACCGGACCGTTTGAACAAAACGGAAACCATTTGAAAAACCGAACTTGTCGTCCGTCCCTGTATCTTCCAGCCCTGTTCGGGCTTCTGATTTCAAGGCATTCCGCTTGATCGGTTTTTCCCAACGATTCGTTTGATTTTTCATTTTACGTACCAAAAAAGACGGAATGTACAAGGATCGTGGTACGCGCTCATTTTCAGGGAGGAATTCATGGA
This sequence comes from Campylobacterota bacterium, assembly GCA_025997415.1. Lineage (GTDB taxonomy): Bacteria > Campylobacterota > Campylobacteria > Campylobacterales > SZUA-545 > JAIRKM01. The sequence continues at coordinate 2,147 of BNUO01000143.1, read as the reverse complement.
AGTTTTCAATTCATTTTCATTCGAGAGGTTGAAAACAATGTCGCAAGTCAATTCATTTCACAAACTTAAAATTTCCACGCTCGGCAGCGTATCGGCCCCGACCTGTCTCGGATTGGCCGAACGAACCTTCGGGAAAAAATCTCCGGAATACCGGGTCGGTCTTGAACTTCACAAAGGAAAAACGGGCCGGGTTCGTCGCCTCAATTCGCGGTTTAGTCGTCGGATTCGTCGTCGGATTCGTCGTTTACGACAATCGACATCGGGAAAAAGCCGAGATACTGGCTTTTGCCGTTCATAAACAGGATCGCCGCCAGGGAATCGGTCGGCAACTTATGAGCAAGGTGGCCAAGTGGCCGCGTGAGGAAGTCACAATCAAGGTCGATGACCGGCTGCTCGACGCCCATCTTTTTCTGCGGTCACGGGGATTTCGTGCCGTGGAAATCGAACACGGCCAATCCACCCGATACATTTTCAAAAGAGCCAAGGACATGGCAACACCATCGAAACAGGACACCCCAACAACACTTCAACTTTGCAGAGGTACGGCACAATGAAACGGCTTATTGATCTCGCCACTTGGAATCGTCGCGAACATTTTGAATTGTTCCGAAAATACGATGTTCCGTTTTGGAACGTGTCGGCCAACATCAACGTCACCAAGTCTTACCGCTGGTGCAAAGAACATGGACGTTCCTTCGCCATCGCCTATCACTGGGCGGCGACGAAGGCGGTCAACGAAATCGACGCCCTGCGTATGCGCATCGAAAACGACATGCCGGTGCTGTTCGACACGATCCACATGTCAACGACCATCGCCCGGCCCGACGGAACGTTTGGGTTTTCGTTCACGGCGTTCGACCCGGATTTTGAGACATTTCACACTGCCGCCGATACGGAAGCAAACCGCGTCCGAAATGAAACCGGCCTGAAATCACCGTATTCCGAGATCGACGTAATTTATTGCACGGTTTTACGAAAAGTCCGATTTACGATGTTGGAACACGCCCATAGCATGGGCGACGGCGCGGCGATCCCGTTTCTGGCGTTCGGCGAATCGTTCGAGGAAAACGGCAAACGTCTGCTGCCGACGGCATTGCGAATTCATCACGCCCTGGTCGACGGCCAGCATGTCGGGCGGTTTTACGAACGGATGGAGGAGGTTTTGAACGAATTCTAATCTCGAAAAAATGTTCCGTCGAGTGGGAAGCGATGGGGCATTATGGAACAGCTTTACATGGATGGGAACCCAAATACGCATAATATTATCATTGAACACATTATATTTCTGAAGAGGTTCTCATGACAAAAGAATTTACAATGACGACGCTATTACGTAGAACGCCTTTCAAGGCACTGAAATGGTTTTTGCCTTCGGTCGAACTCGATATGGGTTTTGATTGGGAAAATTTGCGAGCCTGCGATCTCCCCAAAGTCCTGGAAGCCTATGAGCAAGTGTCGGAAGAACAAAAAATGAAGGCCGAGGTCACGGTGCGTGAGATCGCATTACTGGCCAATATCGATGGAGTCGCCGCACTTCGCGAGGCGGCGAAATTGTGTCATGTTTCCTATTGGGACGTAGCGTTCAAGGCGAATTCATCCGCTTATCTTCAAGCGATTTACGCATGGTCGGTCCACCGCGAGATATTTGAAAAAGCGAAGGAGATCATGCGGACGAACCGTTTGGTTTTCTCACGAAAACGGACAGGGTTGCCGATTGGTGAAGCCCCGTTTACCGGTGAAAAACTCCGGGAACTCAAGTATGCCCTGCAATCGTTCCTGCTTGCAAAAGACAACTGCGGCAAGGTTTGTACGGTGGATATGGTCGAGCGGGACAACGGGAGATATTCCATTCTCGCTTATCCCGACGGTCATGCCGTTCCGAAGCTCTATCACGACGAGGAGGAAATCCTGCGTCCGAGAATGGATCAGTCCGTTTTCGAGATACTGTTCTGCGTTGATGCCCAAGAGGGGACTCTCGAACTTTCGACTCATTTGAATAAGGGACTCAAACTGGAACTGGAAGACTTGTTCATTCGGACGATGTACGGCATTGAACCACCGGCGATTATCACGCCAAAGTACAACTTGGAAATCCTGAAAAATCCGGGGCTTATTTTGGTTACGGAATTGCAGCATTGCCTTACCGC
>BNUO01000142.1 GCA_025997415.1 Campylobacterota bacterium | reverse complement strand
AAGATAATCGCTCTAAGACAAGACGGATTCAACCGTTGTGAGATATACGAAGCATTGGTTGAGTTATACAACCTTGAAAGGGTGAGTACCGAACCTATCCCTTGTCCCTCTTCAATCTATAATATCCTTAGACGAAACAACCTTAATCGGTTGAAACCAAAGGAACAAAAGGATGATCATCAAAGAGAGAGCAGGCGAGCTAGGACACTTCGACTGCAAACACCTGCCAAACGGCATGGTAGAAGGCTTCAAGGGCAAGCTCTACCTTGTCGGAGGTATAGACGACTGCACAAGATTGGCATGGGTTGAACTGATGACAGACATTACATCTTTATCGACAATGTTTGGAGCTATGGGCATTATGAGATTGCTCCAATCTCGATACAACATTCGCTTTGAACGGATAATGACCGACAACGGTTCAGAGTTCAAATCCAATAAGACAATGACCCATCCGTTTGAACGGCTGCTCCATCAGTTGTCGATCAAACACATCTATACAAAACCGTATAAACCACAACCAAATGGCAAGATAGAACGATTGTGGAGAACCATATACGAGGAGTGTTTAGAGGAGTGTGTATTTGAAAGCATTGATGCTTTCAAAGAGGAGCTTACACGCTATATGCTCTACTACAATGAGACGAGAGGACACCAATCGTTAAACAACAAGACACCGCAGGAGTTTAGAAAGGAGTTGAAGTAAAAGCAAGAAAGGAGATGAAAGAGGAGATAAAGTGAAAGCTGGTTTCAGAAGCAAGAGAGGAGATAGCATAGCGCTAACGCGCTATGCTAAGCAAAACGAAAAGAGTCAACGAAATGGCTGGCTTGCACAATTCTGAAGGAGCGGAGCGACTGAAGAATCTGTGTTTGATGAGATTCTTCACTTCGTTCAGAATAACAGGTGTGTGTCATTCTGCCAAACGCAATTACTGTTTCTTTGCCGTAAATATACCATCAACGGCTGCTCCGGGGCTGGTTACATTAAATACACCGCCGATCGCTTCCGCGTTGGGACCATAGAATCTGCCGCGAAAAGTGCCGTTTGCGCCTACACCCGCTCCCACCGTGCCACTCATGGCGCCTATATTACCGCTAAAACCTTCTTTACTCGGAGTAAAACCGTACAAATCTAACTCCCACTTATTAACCGTGCAATCGCTACCGCAAAACTCCAGCAATGCGCTAACTATTGAATTGCCGAAATCAAACGCAAGCTGAAAGTTTTGACCATTGGGATTGATCCGTTCGTAACTAAGTCCATTACCATAATTGATCAGCCCATCTAACTTAAACGATGAAGTGCCGCCATACATCACAAGTGCGCCCGGAGTAGAGGCGTTTATGATTTCTTGCATTTTAGCCAGCGGCGTATTGACACCATCAATATAACCCCCATTGATATTGACAGAAGTGATAGGGTCAAATGTGGCATCAAGCATAAATAGACCCCAACTTAAGTATGGATCAAGATCTGCATCAAGCGCCAAACTTCTCTTTACCACGCCCCCGCTTAATGACGGATCTGGATTAACGCACCATATACAATTATTCTCATAAGGGATCTCGGGGAGTACAACGCTCGGTGGCGGAGCTGGCGGTGGTGCGATCTGTTCCACCTCTCTTATAATCTCGTTGGTTAGGTCATTGGAAATGTCATTGCCTCTTGATTCACTCACATCATTGAGTGCGCCATCATTTAGAGGAGGAGCGGTTGTCCCAAAGTCGCCGCCCAACACGGCTTCATTTGCAGGAGCTGCTTCGGTAGTTTCAGCGGCTTCTGTTGTTGTGGTTGCTTCAGCCGTTTCCGTTGTTTCCGTTGCTTCTTCTGATTCGGTTGTTTCAGTTGCTTCGTTTGTATTGGCATTGGTATTGCCACTATTTAGCACCACATCATCACTTTGTGTTATACCGCCAGTGTCATCATCTCCATCGATGACAAAGGTATCGGGATTGGCAACCTGTGCTGAGCCTCCTCCAGCGCTGTCAGCCAAGCTCTGTGCTTGCTCTTGTGAGTATGATTGCGGAGGAGTTGGAGGAGTATCGCCGCCGATTGTCGTTGCAGAGCCTTCGGGAACATTAACGCTTCCTCCATTTGCTTCGACGATAATGCTACCTTCAGTACAAGCAATGATCTCTTGGTCTTGTGAGACATCTGCTAATACCTGTGTGCCACGAATACCGATCGTAGCAGTTCGGGTTTTGAGTTGAAAGCTCTGTGGGTTTGTTTTACCGATCTGCCCTGTAACAGCTCTGAATGCACCTTGCACCATTCCAAAGCTCGCCTTGCCTTCGCGTGATTTGTTGTCAAAGGCATACTCTTCAATACTAAACTCAGAGTTCTTACCAATAGTAACAAGGCTCTTATCTTCAAAGACAATCTGAGCACGACCGTTTGATCCTGTGATAATGCGATCACTCTGTGCAACCTCTTGACCTGTAATGGCAACGAGCTTTGAATCGCCACGATGGATAGTAA
>BNUO01000141.1 GCA_025997415.1 Campylobacterota bacterium | reverse complement strand
AATCGATTTCGATCTTAGCGATCATATAAAATTAAACGAGGAACAACTAAAAACCGATCAAGAAGCCCATTCGATTTTGAGCGGTAATATAAAGAATCTAGGCGATTGGAACGCCTTTAATACTCATAGCGATTTACTGCTTGATATGTTTAAGAACAATCCGCTCTCAAAACCGCTTGATGATAAAAATGATCCATTTTGGCAAACCGCCCGCAAAATAGATGCTATTTACGAAAAAGTCATTCTGGGATTAGTTTCATTTGAAAGGGTAGAAAAAGAGATCGATCGATTGACAAACACAGCCAATCACTACGCAGAAATTAACCGACAAAACAAGGGCGAAACGATGTTCGTTTATGCAAATTTCACACACTATAAATATAGCCAATGGGCAATAATTGCAAAAGAAAAGGCAGAAAATGATTTTATAAACCTCTATCAGATCGACAAAGATTTTGCAAAAACAGATCTTTTTGCTACGGCTTTTGAACAGTATATGTCCGAAAAAGACCGGCTGGCATCTCTTTTTTACACAGACGATATACGAATGATCGATGCGTTATATAATGGCGATATATCAGAGCTTGTTAAAGGGCGTGTAGCTGCGGAAGGTAAAACGCGGATCGAATGGCTTGAATTATTTAACAATAACGCGCAAATTCTGCGCGATCATGTTTATAGAGAAGATTTTGCCGATCGTCCGCAACATATACAAGAGGCATTAGTATCCAGATTAAATCTCGCCGAAAACATTCTTGCCGACGCTTATGAAATATGGGGCAGAGGCAGCGAGTTAAATGTTTTCGCCTAAAACCGCCACTATGACAGGGGCTTTGTTGCAATACCATTCGATCAGAGCGTTTTAAGCAACTGCAAATTACATTTTCCTTAAAACAGGAATTAAAATTGCTTGTAAATATGAGTTTTAATGCAACAAGGGAGTGTGAATATGTTTTGGCAAACAGGGGCGAATTACACCGTCAAAATCGATCGAGGTCTTAAAGACATCTATCGCAATACGCTAGGTGATGGGCTGGTAGGGACAAATCCATGGAGTCATTCATTTACTAAGGGGCAATAATATGGATTATGCTCAAGGTCGCGTTGGACATTTTTCGTATTCGGCATATGGTGCAGGATTCGGCTTTTACGGAAATCAATTTGGCTGGTTCGGTGGTAATAATCCTGCCCATGCCAACGCGCAGATGGCGGCTGATTATGAGACGGCGTTACGATCGGCTCTAAGCGTTGCGGAAGTTGGCGAGATAGATCAAGCAGATCGCATAGCAGAAGCGGCGGCGAATAAAGCCGCTTCTGCATACGCTGATGTTGAAATGGTGCCGCTTGCCAACGATATGGCGTACATTAGTGCGCCAGCTCCGATCGTAAAGATCTTTGAAGATTTGTTTGGTAAGGAGATTTTCTTTGCTAACTATCTGCTCGCTATACCAACGCAGAAGTTTTCATTTGATCCGCCGCAGCTTCATACAATTAGCGATCTAAGCGCCGAAGAGTGGTATAACTTTGATTGGCTTGGTATGCTTAGCGTCTATCGAGGCGCTCGTAGCGATACCGATTGGAGTAGTAGCAGGATCGATCTCGTTATGGATCGTCTTAAAGAGATTCTGCCACCCACCCCCTCGCCGCAAGATTTTAACGAAGCTTTTTTGTGGCAGGAGCTAAAAAGCGCAACAGCGCAAGGACTAATCATTACAGATAGTCCAACTCCGTGGCGGCTATTTGACAACATCGTAACTTGGGAGAAAACGGAACGATTTGCGGAACTATGCGCGGTCATTGGTATGGATTACTACACAAGCTCTGCTGCGGAACTCGATAGTTTTTATAACAACAACAAAGGAGTTATTTACGAGCTAAACAGTATCACAAATGCCTACAAAAAAATCAGTAGCGGACTTCATATGCTTGGCGATATACCGCTTAGCGCAGCGATGAATGAAACTAGCGATGGTTTCAACATAGACTATTTTGAATTAATACGCGATCTTACCCGCGCCAACAGTCGTTTTGCCAAGCTGGTCGATATTGCCAAACGCGATCCAAACTACGATAAAGCGCTGGATAAAACGCTATCGTCAAAAGAGCGACAGGCGGCGCAGATTGAGCTAGACAAGAGTCTAAAATCGCTGCTCGATCAGTGGTGGGAGGAGTTTTTGGGAGTGGTCAAAGAGGAGAATCTGCTCAAACCAAACCCGCCCACGCAAGCGATCGCTACCGATCTGCTTTCGCCCGATTCGCCCTCAACCGCTCCAGTTACCGCACCCGAAACGCCGCCAGAGCAGCCCATACAGAAGATCGCAAGCGGTGCTCCGACTAACCGCGTCTTAAGCAACATCGATTTTGCGGTGGCTAATGCTGCGAACGCAATCGATCAAGATGGCAGGCGTGTCGATCCGAGCGCGACGGAAGCCAAGAAGCGCGAAATCTCGCAGGTTGAAAAGCTAAACGAGCTGCTTGACAAGCGGTGGTATGAGTTTTTGG
>BNUO01000140.1 GCA_025997415.1 Campylobacterota bacterium | reverse complement strand
GGGAGAAGAGAGATGAAAGAAGAGATAGAGTGAAAGCTGGTTTCAGAAGCGAAAGAGGAGATAGCATAGCGCTAACGCGCTATGCTAAGCAAAACGAAAAGAGTCAACGAAATGGCTGGCTTGCACAGGAATGACGGGAGAACTGAGATTCTTCGCCTGCGGCGGTTGTCAATCCTTAAACTCCGCTTGAAACTCCTCGTAACTGCCCTTGAAATCACGCACCGTGCCGTTTGGCAGAAACTCGATCACGCGGTTTGCAAAGGCGTCGATCAGCTCTCTGTCGTGCGCCACGCAGATCACATTGCCCTCAAACTGGTACAACGCCTCGCCGAGCGCAACGATCGCTTCCAGATCAAGGTGGTTTGTCGGTTCGTCCAGCACCAAAAAGTTGGGGTTTTCCAGCATAAGTTTCGAGAGCATCATTCGGTGTTTTTCGCCGCCGCTTGCCTTGCCAACCTGCTTTTCCTGCTCCTCGCCCGAAAAGAGCATTCGCCCCAAGCAGTTGCGGATCACGCCTAGTTCCGCCTTTTTGTCAAACGCCCGCAGCCATTCGTACAGCGTCATTTCGCCGCTGATTCGATCGGTCGTGTCCTGCGGAAAATAGCCGTTTTGCACCGTCTGCCCCCATTTAACCGCGCCGCGATCGCTCTTGAGTTCGTCCAGCAAAATCTTGCAAAATGTCGTTTTACCCACGCCGTTTGGACCAATCAGCGCAACTTTATCGCCCGGCTCAAAGATGAAACTTAATTTTTCAAACACCTTGTGATCGCCATAACTTTTTGCCAAGTTTTCCACCGTCAGCGCCTCGTTGCCTATCTTGCGGTTGGGCTTGAACACAATGCTCGGATCGCGCCGTGATGAGGGTTTGATGGACTCAACATTGAGTTTATCAAGCTGTTTTTGGCGGCTTGTTGCCTGTCGCGCTTTTGAAGCGTTAGCACTAAAACGGGCGATAAAGGTTTCCAGCTCCGCTTTCTCTTTGAGCTTCTTGTCCCGCTCAAGTTCCGCCTGTTTGGTTAGCACCGTAGCGGCGATATACCAGTCGTCGTAGTTGCCCGCAAACTCGCGGATCGTGCGGTAATCTACATCAAGCATATTTGTACAGACAGAATTAAGAAAGTGGCGATCGTGCGAAACGACAACGAGCGTTACCTCGTGGCGGATTAGCTGCTCCTCAAGCCACGCGATCGTCGGCAGATCGAGGTTGTTGGTCGGTTCGTCCAAAAACAGTACATCGGGCTTGGGAAAAAGCACTTTGGCAAGCAGGACTTTGAACTTGTCCGCGCTGGTGATCGCGCTCATTGGCTTGCTGTGGCTGCTCTCGTCAAAGCCAAGCTCGTCCAAAATCTTCGCTATGCGCACATCGGCTTCGTAGGTCGGATCTTCTTCGGCGGTGATCATCTCCAGATCGGCTAGGCGGTTATTGACCTTTTCGCTCTCAAAATCGCCCTCCGCGTACAGTTTTTCCTTCTCCTTGAGCGCGTCAAAAAGCCGCTTATTGCCCATTAGCACCGTGTCAAAAAGCGAAAAGTTTTCGTAGGCAAACTGGTTTTGATCCAGCACGCCAACACGCGCGGTCGGAGCGATATGTACCGTGCCGCCGCTAGGCTCAATCTCGCCCGTCAAAATCTTGAGAAATGTCGTTTTGCCCGCACCGTTCGCGCCGATTAGCCCGTATCGTTTGGCGCGATCAAGCGTCAGCGAAATGTTTTCAAAGAGTATGCGTGCGCCGTAGCGCATCGTAATTTGTTGGGTCTTGACCACTATCTATCCTTTATGTAAAAAGCATCAATTCTAGCAAGCTGGGGTTTAAGGAGCTTAGCCGTCAAAATTTGATGATCGTTGCGCCGAAGCCGCCCATATTTGGCGGAGCGTCCTCATATGACAAGACCTGCGGGTGGTTTGCAAGCGCCTCGCGCACAGCCCGCGCCAGCTTGCCGCTGCCGATTCCATGATAGACCATCACCTCGTCAAACCCCGCCAGCAGCGAATCGGATAGGAACTTTTCCAGCGCCTCAAGCGCCTCAAGCGCACGCATTCCGTGCAGATCAAGTTTGACGCTCGCCGTTTGCGGTTTTTCGACTGTAATGCGCGATCGCTGCGGCGGAATCTTTGGCGCTAATTTTAGTTGCGAAAGTTTGGCGTAGATCCGTTTTCCATCGCTTTCGATCAATGCTCGATCGCCCGCAAGCGACACAATCACCCCAACCGCGCCCAGATAGCGCACACTATCACCCAGCGCGAGCTTGTCGCAAACGACCGTCGGTGCGGCTACTGCGATCTGGCTTTTTTGCTGATGTGCGCTGTTGAGTGCCCTATGGAGATCGCCGCTATTTTGCGCTTTTGCCGCAGCTTTTGCAGCATCGATCGCCCCTTTGTACTCGCGCTCCAACGCCTCTTTTCGCTGCAAAAAATCCGCTTGCAACAGTTCGCGATCTGCTTTGATCGCCGCAATTTTCCGCTCCACTTCCTGCGCTTGGCGATCGACTGCGGCGATCCTGTTTTGAAGCTCACGCTCC
>BNUO01000139.1 GCA_025997415.1 Campylobacterota bacterium | reverse complement strand
GCGAAATGATTGGCGTGACCAGCGACACGATGAGGATCGGGCTGACCGCTTCCGGCAACGCTTCCGGCGGAGACTGTTCGATCAGGGCGGTCACTTCGGATTCATTGACGTCCCCGAAGACGATTTCCCCGGTCGCGAACTGATCCGAGATCAGCTTGTAAAAATACCCGAAGAGCGCATCATTTTCGAGGATGTACTCAATCTGTCGCAAAATCCTGTCGTCAAGATCGGTTTGGGTCTGTGCCGCCGTCGGCTTGACAAGCGTCAGGACATTTTCGAGAAATTTCCTGCACGGCGCCTTCTCACCGAGAGAATACGGCTTGAAAACGACCTGTAATGCAAGTTTCATAAGCGTGAACATGGTTTTTTCCTTTCGGTTTTTCGTGTTGGTGGGTGATGGAGTGTTATACCCAAGCCGGTTGAATTTTCCCGTATGAACACGGAAGCGGATCAACGAATCCGCGGACTTGACGAGGGCGAAGCCTGTCGTCCATGCCGGCCTACGGTATATTCTTTTGAAATTGTTCCCATGCAGTGCAAAAACTGCGTTTTCCAATCCGGCGGTGAATACCCGAATGTGTTGACGAACTTGTCCGGATTCATGACCGAGTATGCAGGTCTCCCCGCCAAGGCACCGTATTCCCGCGAAGACACCGTTTCCGGTATCACAAGCGGCTTGTCCCAAAGCAGTGAGGTCTTTTCAAAAATCAATCGCGCGAACTCATGCCATGTCGTGCCGCCGGTGCCGGTCAGGTGGTAAATTCCCCATTCCGTTTTCCGACCGGAAAGTATTCGATGAATGACGTGTTCCGCCGCCCCGGCGATCATCGGACACCAGTTCGGTGAAATGATCTGATCGTCAACGACGCGGGGCGTTTCACCCGACAGCGCGTATTTGAGCATCGTCGTCAAAAAGTTCCCGCGACGTGTTCCGTACAGGCCGCTGAGCCGGAAAATCAGGTGTTTTTCGCACAACTCCCGCACGCGCCGCTCCCCGGCGAGCTTGCTCCGCCCGTAAACCGAAAGCGGATCAGGTCTGTCTTCTTCCGTGTAAGGTTTTATATGTTTGCCGGATTGTCTTTTTCCCGAAAACCGGCCATGCGCGGCACGCGACCCGTCAAAGACATAATCCGTCGAAAAATGGATCATCGGAATACCGCGTTTGTCCGCTTCCGAGGCCAGTATTGCCGGCCCTCCGGCATTGATCCGTTCCGTCCGGCGGGGTTCACGTTCCGCACGGTCCACGTCAGTGAAGGCGGCACAATTGACAATCAGCGACAATTCCGGGAGCCGCCGGAGGATGTCGCACATCTCCGCGGGATTCTGAATATCCATGTCCTCACGTCCCGCGGCAATCACTTCAAAACACCCTTTCAGCCGTTCATGAAGCTCCCAGCCAAGCTGACCATTCCACCCTGTCAGTAATATACGCATCATTCCCCTTTCATGACAAACGGTGAGTTTTTCTTTTCCTCATGGCGGAGTTCATCAATGGGACATTCCCGTTTCCAACCGGCAAACAACCGGTCGGGACAATTGATCACAAGCCCCGGTACATCCGAAATGTTTTTATATCCGTGAACAACACCCGGAGGAACAAGCACCATCACCGGCGCGGAATTCCCGCCGCCGACGGTCTGGCGGATGCGGCATGTCGGTGAATTATCACGCATGTCCCAAAGTGTGATCTGAAAATCACCCGGTCCGGTGAAAACGAAATAATCCGTTTGATCCGTATGTTCATGCGGTCCCCGTGTCACGCCGGGAAGCGTCAGACTGACATAGCACATCGCCGGTTCAAAACCGTCCGGAAGTTCATCCCGGCGGAACACTTCCGTCAGCCAGCCGCGGCGGTCAATGTGTCTGTTCAATAAACGCGCTTCCACTCCGTCAATGATCCCGTCATTAAACATTTTTCAATTTATCCTTTCACGATAGATGGGGTTGTTCGTGTACCATCGGACTGTTTCACGCAGACCGTCTTTCAGGGAAATCAACGGCTTCCAGCCGGTTTGCCGTTGCAATTTGTCCGCGTTCATCGAATAACGGAGGTCGTTGCCGGGACGGTTGCCGGTCAGTGTGATCAGCTTTCGCGATCTTCCGGTTGTTTGATTCCGTTCATCATCAATGATATCGCAAATCATTTCCGCTATTTTCAGGTTGGTGCGTTCCGAAGCAGTTCCGCCGCCGATGTTGTAAACCTCACCGGTGTTTCCGTTCAGGACGGCCCGCTCAATTCCCCGCACATGATCGCTGACATGAATCCAGTCACGGACATTTTGACCGGTGCCGTGAATCAACACCGGTTCGCGACGCAAACAACGGCCTATCGTCAACGGAATGAACTTGTCCGGCCCCTGATACGGTCCGTAATTGTTCGAACACCGCGTGATGACAACCGGCAGCCCGTGCGTGTTGCACCATGCCGTTGTCAGATGTTCCCCGGCGGCTTTTGTCGCCGAATACGGATTGTTCGGGTGAAGAGGCTGCTCCTCATGGAACGATCCGGTTTCAACCGAA
>BNUO01000138.1 GCA_025997415.1 Campylobacterota bacterium | reverse complement strand
ATATTGAGCGGATTGAAAAAGAGCTTAGATACTATTTTGGCTCTCGCGTTAGACAGATAGCAAATGTTAATCTCTACTGCAATCACGATCAAAATAAACTACCGATATTTTCACTCAATATCAACAATATCGATCCATACGATGCCGCGAAGATACTGAGCGAAAAGTACGGCATACAAGTACGGGCAGGCTGTAACTGCGCCGGTCCGTATGGGCACGATCTGCTTGGATTAGTCGATGACGAAACCTCTACGATCAAACCCGGCTGGATCAGAGTAACGCTGCACTTTACGCACACAAAAGAGGATATTGATAAGCTATTAACGGCGCTGGAAAATATCGCAAATCAAACAGTTGTAAAAGGTGTTGTATTGTCATTCTAAGGCGAAGGCGAAGAATCTAAAAACAAACACAGATGTTTCGCTTTGCTCAACATGACAAAGGCGAGATTCTTCGCCTTCGCCTCAACATGACAAAATGTGATCGTGCTGTCTAAAACCGCTGTCCGAGTGAGAACTCAAAGTGCGATACTTCGTCCTCTGCTTCTGGACTAACAGGGTTTGCAAAAATTAGCTGGAGGGGTCCCATTGGCGAAATCCACTCGATCGCCATTCCATATCCGCTTCGTCTCATAGCAAAATCGCTAATGCCGATCGCGCCAAAATCGTAGAAAAATGCGAGGCGCATATTTGCCTCTTCAACCAGCGGAATGCTCATCTCGATCGTTGTATTAAACGCCCGTTTTCCGCCCATATATCGCACATCGCCGTAGCTGTCTTTTGCGATCGAACCATCGTCGTTTAGACGATACGGCGCGATCGAACTGCTCTGAAAACCGCGCACGCTTCTCAAGCCGCCCAAGAACAGGCGCGAGCCGATCGGAAAGGCTTTGACATCGTCAATGTCGGCGCTGATGTACTGAACTCTGCCGCGCCAGCGCAGGATCAAATCGTAGTCGATCATCTCTTCAAAGCCGTAAAACGCGGCGAGCGAGGTGCTGGAGCGGTTGAACCGTTCGTTGCCCCCAAAGCCTGCGAACTCCAGCGATTGCGAAAATGTCATACCGCGTCGGGGGACATAGTAGCTGTCTGTGTTATTAAACGAGATAAACGGCGTAAGCGAATGCTTGATCGTAACGCCATTGACATAGAAGTCGTCCGGTTCGTCGTAGGTGTTGTCGTTTTTGGAGTAGCCGGGCGTCAAACCTGCGTTCCAGTAGCGCCAAAACCTGCGGCTGACGGTTGCGTCAAAACCTTCGGAATCGCGTGTGTAGGTCGTGGCTTCGTAGTGCGATTTATAGAGGCTAATGCTGCCCGCGTAGTTGCTGTCCATAACGCGAGGATTGTCCAGCGAAAGCTCAAATTTGCGCGTTCGTTTCGATGTGTCGATCGCGAAGTTGTAGCCAATTCCGCTGCCAAAAATGTTGCGATCGCTAATCGACGCATTGACGATAAAACCGTCGTAGGTGCTGTAACCGCCGCCGACCGAAATGCTGCCCGTTGAAGTCTCTTTCACTTCGATCACCAGATCCATTTCGCGCTCATTTACGCGCCGCTCCTCGATCTCCGCTTTTTCAAAGTACCCCAGCCGCCCCAGCGCCGACTTGGACTCTTTGAAATCTTTAAGACTGTACAGATCGCCGGGCGCTAGGTAGATTTCGCGCCGCACAATGCGATCGAGCGTGCGATCGTTGCCGCTGACGATCACATCGCGGATATAGACTTTCTGCCCGTACTCAACGCGAAAGACGATCTGCGCCGTGTTCTCCGCCTCGTTTTTGCGAATGTCGGGCGAAACCCGCGCAAATGCGTAGCCGCCCTCTGCAACCTCATCTCGGATCGTGGCAATATCTTGACGCATTCGGGTAATGTCAAAACGCTTGCCAATCTGCAAACGAAGATTTTCTATGAGGTGGTTGATCTCGTTTGGTTTATCGATCACCTCGATCGACACGCCCGAAACAAAGTACTGATCGCCCTCCACAACCGTGTAGTCCAAAGTCGCCGCGTATGCGTCAAAATCCGCCTGCAAAAACGGTTCGCTCACCTCCGCGTCAAGGTAGCCGTAGCGCAGATAATGCTCCTTCATTCGCTCGCTGTCGTATGGAAGATCGAGTAGCCTCAAAGAGCCGTTGCTGCGACCCGGAAACCAGCCCAAAACCTGCCGTTGGCGGTTGGCAAGCGATTTTTGCAGCCGATCGGGTTCTAACTTCTCTGCGCCGTGAATGTTTAGCTCTTTGATGGTGATCTTGCTGCCGCGTTCGTAGGTAACTTCCAGCTCGGCTTTGTTCTGGTCGATCGTTACGGCAACATCGACGAGCGAATCGTAGTAACCCTCTGCGCGCGAGAGGTTGATCAGGCGCTGCTTTGCCGCCGTCAGCCGTCTTTCGTCATAGATTTCGCCGCGCTTGATGCCAAATGTCGGCATATATTTATCGTCGCGATCGCTATCGCTCACGCCGCGAAAACTGACGCTCACGATCACGGGTTTTTCGACAAACGAAAACCGCAGCACGCCCACGCTCGGCTCATCGATCGCAATGTCCGAAAAGTACTC
>BNUO01000137.1 GCA_025997415.1 Campylobacterota bacterium | reverse complement strand
ATGAATTTGCATCGAACCGTATCCCGGTTCCTCCGGATTGGCCGTCTCGTCGCCGAAATCGTATCTGTCGTCGGCGGCACCGGGAATTTTTTTAACGTTCGGCATTCCATAGTTACTGCCCCAAAATTCCACATTACATCCGTCGATGAAATTTCCAGCCGCAAGTTCCGGAACATTGGAGACCACTGTGACATCGGAGACTTTCTGCTGGAACACCGCTCCGGAACCGACTACGGGAATCCCCAGTTTTTTCACCTCCTGCGACAACGGCGGCATGGTCACGAACACAAACCGGGCGTTTCCTTCTTTCGGCTGCAAGTAGAGAAAATAGCCTGTCCGTTTGATTTTGCCGGAAATTGCCTGACTTTTATCGACGGTGTAGACAATATTTCTGTTGCCGTTGGTAAGCACCGGAAACGTGGGATCAATACGGTAAACCAACTGATACTTTTCGGCATCGGGAATCAATGCGTCAATCATTCCCCGTTCAGGAAAATTTTCCGAGCGAAACGCACCAAGTTGCAAACCGGCTTCGTTCATCACATTCGGTTCCGCCAAGTCACTCCAGGCAAACCGGACACTGCACGGCTGTTTCACCTGCGGAGCGGAAAGCCGGATCATGTTTCCGCTTTCGATCACGGCATCGGCCTGATAATAAACCTGATCCGGTCCGGAAATTTCAAACCAACTTGGAGCCTTGCCGTCCCGGGTTGTCAGTTTTTCGGTATTGGTAAAGGTAAGAACCAAAGAATTACCGTACGGTTTCATTTCCTTAAATTCCGGGGAACTGCAAACGATTTCTCTCTTGCCGTAGGTGCGGTTCAGAGCCAAAAGTGCGAGCCGGTTACCGACGGTTTTTTTATGAGCAGGGTGAATATCTTTGAGATTGCCGATGTCATTGATGACCGCCATTCCCGTATTAGTGATGGTTTTTTCGGCATTGGCTTGGGCTTCCCAAAGCAGAGGCAACAAAGAACGGTTCCCGTTATTGTAGTCATACGGAGCCAATTGCACAAAATAGAAGGCAAAATCATCATTTTCAAAAACGTTTCTCCAGCCATTAATTAACGCCCGCATTTTTTCGGTATAGAGTTTTCCATCGCCGAGATTGCTTTCCCCCTGATACCAGATTGCTCCCCGCATGGCAAGCGGCACAAACGGATGAAGCATTGCGTTGTAAAGTACCGTGGGACTTTGATGACTGGAATACGGCTTGAGTGGTTCCGGAAATGCGGGCGGCTGTACGATTTTTTGAGCATTTGCGAAACCTTGTTTTGTCTCCTGAAGCCAGGCGGAATACTCATTAATGGTTTTTTGAACGAGTTGCTTGCAGTAATCCGATGCCGGATTTTTGGCAGCAACCTGTTGTGAAATGGATTCCAGAACCGGGACCGAATCAAAACCAACCGGCGGTGTCCAGGGTTCGATCAGTGTTCCACCCCAGGAGGAATGAACCAATCCCACGGGAACTTTCAGTTCATTATGGAGCCGTTTTCCGAAATAATACCCGACCGCTGAAAACGGTCGCACCGTATCCGGATTACAAGTGGTCCATGTTGCATCAATGTCGTCCTGCGGTTCCTGTGTCCAAACATGGGGAGCCTGGAAAAGCCGGATACCCGGATCGTTGATTTCCGGAATTTCCGCTCTGGTATCGGGGGAAGAGTTGACCTGCCATTCCATGTTTGACTGTCCCGAACAGAGCCAGACTTCGCCGACAAGGACATTGGTGAGTTTGATTTCATTTTTGCCGCGGACGGTCAGTTCAAACGGACCGCCGGCTTGAAGCGGATCAAGACGGAGCAGCCATTTTCCTGAAACATCGGCGGTTACGGATTTTGTTTGCGAATTGATGGAAACGGTGACTTTTTCACCGGGATCGGCCCAGCCCCAAACCGGAGCGGGAATTTCCCGTTGAAGAACCATATTTGAGGAAAAAATCTGCGGAAGCCGAACTTCCGCCGGAGAAGAAACTGCACTGCCAAAAACAATCATGCCGGCAAAAACGGCAATCAACACGCGAGGTAAATAATAATCTTTTTTCATGGAACTGTTCCCGGGGAGGATTCTCTTGACGTAAAATTGACCCGTGTAACGGTTTGTCCAAACGATGGACATTCCATCAGTATACAGTGTTTGTTTCTGAAAAACAACAGTCCGGTAGAAATATTCCCCTCCGTAAAGCAAAAGTTCCTACACAAATTTTTGTTTCACGCAAAGACCGCAAGGGTTTTCACAAAGTGCGCAATAAGTTTGAAAAGTGCTTATGCTTTGGAAACAAATCCAATTTGCGGGAAAAAAATTTTCGTTCTACCGTATTGGAATTATCTTCCCCCCTTGAAGAAATTTTTCAAAAGATTAGCGGCGGCGTCCTGACTGTTGCCGATTTTCGAAGCGGCCGTGGATTGTTTGGCGGCAGGCTGCGGCGGATCAACCCGGACGGATTTTGACGTGTCATTCGGAGTGTCAGTTGATTCCAGTTTGGTATCGGTCAATTCCTCTTGAACTTTACTCAAATGTACTGTTTGCGTTTCCTGATTATCGCCGTCTTCATCGCCCATGA
>BNUO01000136.1 GCA_025997415.1 Campylobacterota bacterium | reverse complement strand
GCCTGCCAAAGCCCGTGAAATCGTCGTATCGACCGACGGCTTCATTCGCTTGAAGCCCCGGGCGGATCGCGAAATGCACCAATATCGTTTCGCCCAACGCTCAATGTGGGCCATGTACGGAAGTTTGGCCAAAAGTCCGGGAAAAACCAAGACAACATCCCGTGGAAATCGTACTTAACTCCTCTGGAATCACGGGGATCGGTGATTTTTTGAAAAACGTTGACCAATGTGCCGAGCGATGCGGAATGCGAATCAAGCGACGAAGAAATTGAATTGCGTGACGCGATTTTTGAATCTTGCAACGTGGTTTCCATGACTACATCCATGTTTCGTAATGAGTTTTTCCAACGAGGCGACATCCCCCCAAAAAATTCTACAAATCCTCGGATTTAACACAATGTGAAACTTGCTGTTCTACTGGGGTGATATGGACACAAAAGCTCCATTATGTCATAATGAACATATTCATGAAAATATGGAAATCACTGAAAAACTGAATAATTCAAGGATACATGACGCATGTCAAAAAAAGAACGTTTTTCATCTCAGGCTGTTGCCGACGCCCCCCCGTTTGATGTGGAGGATGCAACCGATTGGGGAACTGTGATGGTTGCGGATACGGAAGATACGCTGGATGAAGAAAATAATGAAGATATTCCGGCTCCGGTATTGGATGAATTATCGTCTGATTTCATCAGTTCTTGGAACCGGCTTGTCAGTATGACCAATTGGGAAAAAGGAAAACTGATCCATAATTGGCGTACAAAATTGATGGAACGTGATCTTCCGCGTCACGTTTATTCCGACGAAGCCTGGGCCAAACGGGTCGGCAATGTTTCCGGCCAGCACATTGGACGTTTGCGCCGGGTTTACGAACGATTCGGCGAGTCGGTCAGCAATTATCCGCAGCTTTTTTGGAGTCATTTTCAAGCGGCTCTTGATTGGGAAGATGCCGAAAAATGGCTTCTGGATGCGTCCGATAATCAATGGTCTGTTGCAACAATGCGTTTGAACCGTTGGGAGGCGTCCGGCGCTCCCCCAAATCAAAAACCGACCGATGACATTCCGATGACAGACCTCGACGAAGATGTCAACCCATACAATGATTCCGAGGCGGCCGTTAAGCCGACGGACAAACCGAAAGACAAGAAAAAAAACCGTGATAGCGATGATGAAGACGGTTCCATGGGAAAAAAAGGCGGGAAATCAAACGATGAAGACAATCTCGGTGAATTTTCCACACCTGCGGAGGCATTTGCGCAAATGAAGCAAATGAAAGACCTTCCGGAAGATTTGAAAGACGCTTTTGAACAGTTGAAAGTGGTGGTTTTGAGTCACAAAATTTCCGGCTGGCGCGAAGTGGACCCACAAAGAATTGTAACGTTCCTCAGTGCCATGAAAGTCGTTGTATTGACTGAAGAAAAATGATTTTTGTTCAAGACAGCTTCGCGGCTGCCATTGATGTCGATATAGTGCGGCGTTTCACAAAATAGAAGATGTACAGAAAGTTGATAAAATGATCCGTCTTTTTTTAATTTCTGTGATTTTTTTTCTGTTTTTGCCGGGGGAGGGGCTTCCGGCGGACACGATTAATGTTTACCGGCGGGATTCCAGCGATCCGGATATAATCGTCACCCGGGGACAAAATGGGAAAATCACTCAAATGGTTTCGACAAAAATTGTATTGGAACGGGGGCAAAATACGTTCGATATTCCAGTCAATGAAATCGAATCCATTTATTTCGATGATGAACCGCTGATGATGAAACCGGCCCGGCTGGCTGTTCAAACCGGGAACTTTGCCGAAGCAGAAAACGCCCTTGGTGCGATTGATCCCACAGGAATCACTGATCCCCGGGTGTTGCAGGAATTGGAATATTTCAAGGCTTACATTTCAGCACAACAGGGCTTGATACCGGGAACACCGCGCGATGAAATTGTCCGGAAAGCCAAACCGCTTGTCGATTTCGTGCGGAATCACAAGGATAACTGGCATTCCATTCAAGCGAATGAAATTTTGGGCGATCTTCTTCTCGCTGCCGGTTCGGCGGACGCGGCACGGAAGTATTATCAACCCCTCATTGACGCCCCCTGGCCGGAATACCGAATGAGAGGACTAATTGCAAGGGCCAATATCGATTTGCAGACTGGAAAAATTGCCGATGCCAAAAAAGGATTTGAAGCGGTGGCGGCAGCCAAAGAACCGAATTTGGACACTCAAAAGCTTACCGCCAAAATGGGAATCGTCCGGTGTTTGGCCGAAGATAAAGATTACGACAAAGCCGTTGCCTCACTTAACGAAGTGATTACCGCCGCCAATCCGGACGACGCTCCGCTTTGTGCGGCGGCTTACAATTTACTCGGTGATTTTTCCCGTGATGCCGGAAAGAAGAACGATGCGATTCTCGCTTATTTGCATGTTGATCTGCTTTATCCGAAAGTCCGCATGGAACACATCAAAGCATTGCAGCAATTGACCGTTTTATGGAAAGAAAAAGGAAACCCCCAACGGGAACAGGAAGCCCGGCAAAAACTCAAAGACCGTTACGGGGTAATACTGTGATTAGACGCGGGATAAGCTATACCG
>BNUO01000135.1 GCA_025997415.1 Campylobacterota bacterium | reverse complement strand
CGCCTTGCCAAGCGCGTGTTCGATCTCGCTAAGTTCGTCATACTGTTTCTGCGCGATCGCTGTGTCGATAAGGTTTTCCGTACTAAACGAGGCGCGATCGCCATCATCGTTTAGCTCTGACTGCGTGGATTCTTCGATTTCGTCTGTGGTTCGGTTGATGTTTCTGATGATCTGATCGCGCCGCAAGATTAGCGCTTTCGTCAATTTTTCTAGATCGCGTGATCGCAAAGCAAAGCCTTTTTATGAGTTTGTCTCTATATTAACCAATATTTCCTTAACGACCCCGAAAAAGGCTTAACGGAGTCATTAAGTTGAACCTTTAAGGTTGCGGTTTATTTGAGCGTTTGAGCGCCTCGTAGTAAAGCATTTCGTAGGTTTTTGCCGAAACCGCCCAGCTATAATTCAGCTCCATCGCCCGCTTCTGCATCGCGGCAAAATGCTCTTTGCGGTTATACCATGTATGCACAGCCCAGCCGACAGTATTTGTCAGATTCTTCGCCGTCAAGCCGTAGAACTTAAAGCCCGTTCCTTCGCCTGTCGCTTCGTTGTAGTTTTGCACCGTGTCCTCCAGTCCGCCCACGCCATGCACGATCGGCAGCGTTCCGTAGAGTTGGCTGTACATCTGATTTAGTCCGCACGGTTCAAAACGCGAGGGCATTAAGAACATATCCGCGCCCGCTTCGATCCTGTGCGAAAGCGCGGCGTCAAAGCCGATTTTGCACGCAAATTTGTTGGGGTAGAGGAAGGCAATATCGCCAAAGTAGAAGTGCGCCCAAGCCTCGCCGCTGCCCAGAAGTACCATCTGAATATCCATTGCGAGTAGATCGTGAATCGCCTCAGCGATCACATCAAACCCCTTTTGGCTCACAAGGCGGCTTACCATCGCCACGATCGGCACATTTCGCACGGGCAAGCCCATCTCCTTTTGCAGCGCCTTTTTGCACTCCGCTTTGCCCTTGAGGTTGCTTGCGTCAAAACGAGCGGGCAGGGTTTTGTCGGTTTTTGGATTCCAATCGACCAGATCAACGCCATTCAAAATCCCCCACAGATCGTGCTTGCGCGTTGCGAGCGTATCCTCAAGATCGTAGCCAAAATCAGGCGTTAAAATCTCCTGCGAATAAAACGGACTAACGGTACTCATCATCGTTGAATGCGTAACTCCCGCTTTGAGCAGATTGACCCGATCGTATCGTTCGATCTCGCGGAAGTTAAAATGCTCCCAACCGACAGCAAGCACATTCATCAACCCGTTATAAAACTCGCCCTGATACTGCATATTGTGGATCGTCAAAATCGACGCGCACTCCCTAAAGTGGTCGTCATTGGCGTAGATCGTGTTGAGGTAGAGCGCACAGGCGGCGGTGTGCCAGTCGTGGCAATGGAGGATATTTGGGTGAAAATCCAGCATTTTCGCAAGCTGCATAGCCGCACGCGATAGGAAAACAAAGCGATTATCGTTGTCCAAAAATCCGCTGCCGCCATCGGTGGTGTAGAGATTTTCGCGCCCAAAATACTGCTCATAATCGATGAAATAAACCGGCACTTCGCTTCCGGGCAGTTTCCCCTCGTAGATTCCGCACCAGAGTTCGCCGATGATCCCCATTGGAACGCCAAGCGGCGCGGGGTGGCGGTTTAGCTTGGTGCGATCGACATTGTAGTAGCGCGGCAGTACAACGCGCACATCGTGTCCTAGTTCGTGTAGGTATTTTGGCAGCGAGCCAACCACATCGGCAAGCCCGCCCGTCTTTGCAAACGGGTGGCACTCGGAGGCGGCAAAGAGGATTTTTAGCGGCACAGTTTCTCCTTTATCGGTCATTGAAAGTCAAACGAGGCGAAGCGGCGAGCCTCCGCGTCAGACGCACCAAAAACGGCAGAGTCGCCATCAGTAGCAGCGCGGCAAAGATCAGCGGAAACTTGATCGCATAAACGATCGGCGTTAAGAGTATGCGCACCGCGCCTCTAAGCGTTTCGTTTGCTCCGATTATATCCGCAACGCGCGGACTGAGCTTGTAGTATGTCGCCACAAACCACCGTCCCGCGCCGCTTTGCATTAGCACCGAGTCGCGGAACTCGCGCAAAACCCGCACTTGGGGCGACAGATACGAACCGTATGCGGCGGTTGCGATAAAGCAATGCCCTTCGTCCTCTGGCAGGCGGCGATCGCCGCTGGTATAGACATCTTCCGTGTATGAGGGCAGGCTAACAAGCGTGAGGATCGGCGAAGCGATCGACACTCCGGCTGAAGTTACGGTTACGATCGACTCAAACGCGCCCGCATGCTCAAAGGTGTGATCGAAGGTGAAGTTCCCTTGCGCGGCTGAAAAAGTTTCGATCTCCGTGCCGTCTTTGTAGTCGATCTTGACTGCGTATGGCGTAACTCCGCCCGTTACAGCCGCAGTAAAATGCACGGCAAGTGGCGCGCTTCCGCCGTGTTTATCCGAATCCAGCGTGATTCCCATACCATCGACAACCTTGATCTCAATGATCTTTGTGATCACGCCGCCGCCGCTATCGGTTACTTTGAGCGTTACATTGTAATCACCGCTATTGGTGTAGGCGTGCGTTGGGTTTTGGTACGGGCTATCTGGCGTGCTATCGCCGAAACTCCAGAGGTATCCGTAGCCTTCTTTGCCGCCCGAAGGGGTGGCTGTAAATGTTGCGGTTTTGCCTTTAAGACTTGTCGTGTAGCTAACCGCCAGCGGGGTTGCCGCGTTTGCTACGCCTATAAGCGAAATGTTTGCGTCCGCCGTGTTTGGATCGGGAC
>BNUO01000134.1 GCA_025997415.1 Campylobacterota bacterium | reverse complement strand
TCGGCGCAAAAACGCGGACGCAGAGCCGACCAGTTACGGGCGTTTTGGCAAAACTTCGTTCGCCGTTTAGCGTTACGCGCCCTTTGTCGATCAGCCTCGCGGCAACAGGCTGCGCTACTCCCAGCTCACGCATTAGGAAAAATAGCGGCTTTACGGGCGTATCAATATCCCAGCATTTAACCTCATACGCCATTGTCGGCTTGAATTGCAAGGCAGTACTGATAAAGGCGCGGCACATCTTCGCAGATGATATTCCATAACTGCTGCGGTTTTAATTGTTCGTAACCATGTACTGCTATATTGCGCAGATTGACAATTTTACGCCACGGCATATCGCTGTGTTGCTCTAAAAACTCATCAGAAAAATGGTTGGCAATTTCACCTATTTGCAACAATCTCATACACACCACATCAAAGTAATCAATATCTGCGGCAAACTGCTCGTAACTATCGCCGTAACGATCTCTTGCCGCGCGTATATTTATGCAATGTTTGATGATTTTTTCTACGATCTGTTGATCACGCTTTTTCTGTTCCATACACTCTCAAAAGCTCCTTGTTGATCTCTTGGCGAAACTCATTTGCAAGATAGTCGTGAAAAACAATGTCGATCTTTTTGCTTAGCGCGTCTTGAAAATCCAGATACAAACCGCTCAGATCAAGTGCAGAATGTATTTTGCCGTCCGTATCATCGACACAAAAATCCACATCGCTATTTGCCGTTGCATCGCCTCGTGCATATGAGCCAAAGAGCCAAACTCGTTTTAGCCCATAGCGTGAGGCGATCGGCGAAATGCGCTCTCTAATCTCATCGATCGTCCAGAGTTTTGACGAGATTGGCGGCTCTTTTATCGGCATTCGACACACTCAAGACTGCGATCCCGCCCGCCATTGGTTTCGCCGATACGGAAAAACAGGTTTAGTCTTTGCACTTGGTACATCCGCGTCCTTGTGGTATTGCGCAATTTAACGCCAATTATAGCGACAAAATCATCAACTTTCTGCGCTCCAAATCTCGCGCTTGCATTTTGGATTGATACAGCGCTTCGCCTCTACTGATCGCATTTGCTAAAAATGTCTAGGTTTTGATCGTATAGTTCTGTTTCGATATTTAATAGACCCAAGATCGAATGAAATAGATTGTCGTGCGAATAATCACTATTTTTCGCGTGTGTTTTTAGGCAGCCGCGATCGATATTTTTTGCCGCGTTTTCTGAAAGCCATACGATCATAGGAACGCGCGTCTGATATTCGGGTGCGATCATATATGGCAAGCCGTGCAGATATACGCCGTTTTCACCTAATGATTCGCCGTGATCGGAGACATAGATCAATGACGATCGCAGGTTTTCATATCTTTTTAATACAGCGATCGTTTCAGCGACAATAAAATCGGTATAAAAAATAGTGTTGTCATAAGTATTTACAATCTGCTCGCGCGAACATTTATCTATTTGCGCCGTGTCGCAAGTAGGCGTAAATATCTTAAAGCGATCGGGGTATCGTTTATAGTATGTAGGTCCGTGCGATCCGATCGTGTGCAAAACTATAATCGTATTCTGTTTTATGGCTTTCACATATTCGTCTAATCCATCGAGCAGAATTTCATCGTAGCAATATCTATTATCGCAATATTTTTCTGCGTTTGGCGCTTTGATCATCTCTATATTTTCTACGCGCTCGCATACGCCTTTACAGCCATCGTCGTTCTCTTTCCATATGATATTATAGCCCGCCCGCTGCGCGACATCTAACATATTTTCAGAAAATTGTGCGTCGGTTTGATTAAACGATCTGCGATCATATCGGCTAAACATACAGGGTAGAGAGATCGCTGTCGCCGTGCCGCACGAAGAAACATTGTTAAAGTAGATAACCTCGCTTTCCTGCGCTAAATTTGGATTGGTTTGGCGTTCATAACCACCGAGAGAGAAGTTTTGCGCACGCGCCGTTTCGCCCACTATATAAACAAACACGATCGGCTGATCGCCGCCGATATATTTCGCGTCTTCGCCGATTCTTATAAACTGCCTGTTTGCAAGGCTAAGTCCGTAAAGATATTTCGTCGTGCCGTAGATATAGTTTGTAGGCGTGATCAGCCTTCTTACAATATGATTGTTTCTGCCAAAAGAGACATACTCTTTATAGCTGATCGCGGCGATTATGCCTATAATGGTTAATGCGGCAGCAAACATCATTAACCGCATTATCATTTCACGCGCGATCGAGCCATATTTGATTTTGGTTATAAACAATAAAATTGACGGAATTATACCCAATAAAACTACCCATATCGCGAGTGAAAAAGTGATTAAATCCAACGCCTCTCTCGTGTTTGTTTCAAATACATTTTGCACCATATCAGAATCGATATATATGCCATATGTAAACATCGCATGACTCGCGTATGCGGAGATAATCATCACGATAGAGATAAAAGCTTTTCCCGCATAAGGAATCGTCAATAAACTAACGATCATTAACATCGACACAAACATAAAAAACGGTATCGAAACGGCAAAAACTATATCGCTAAAACCGCCGATCGCAATGTGATCGAATATATATTTCCAAAATACGATATTTGGTATTGTCGCAAAATATGCGGCGACAACGATAATAATTGTTGAGCTTTTAAGCGGTTTTAGCCGAAACATCTATCCGTCCCTTGACAAAATAGGACTAGATTAGCGCGGCTTGGCTGCGGATTTTTCGCGTTGGCAAGCGCGGAGGCGAAGATGTCGGGGTGGATAAAACGGTAGTTTTTGTGCCGTGCACTCACCCGCACGAGGCGATCGATGTTCGGCGCAATGACGA
>BNUO01000133.1 GCA_025997415.1 Campylobacterota bacterium | reverse complement strand
GAGTTGGAGTAAGAGTGAGATAGAGAAGCAAAAACGGGAAAAGAGAGATGAAAGAGGAGATAGAGTGAAAGCTGGTTTCTGAAGCGAAAGAGGAGATAGCATAGCGCTAACGCGCTATGCTAAGCAAGACGAAAAGAGTCAACGAAATGGCTGGCTTGCACAGGAATGACAGAGGAACTGCGGCGAAGTAATGACACGGATCGCCTTATCCCCCGGTTTCGTAGAAGGCGCGGGTGCTGGTCTCTTCATTGAAGCGGTTTTTTTCTCGTTTGTTTGCCAGCACGGTTTTCAGCGTTTCAACCGCCGCCGCAACATCACCGCTGCGCACGCTTGCTTTGATACTCATCGCCTCGCCAAAGTAAAGACAAGGCACTAAAAGCCCTTGAGCGCTGAGCCGCACACGGTTACAGGTGGTGCAAAACTCCTCTCGGTGAGGCGCGATCACGCCAAAACGGTAGCCGTTTTCGAGTTCAAACAGCCGCTCCGCGCCGATCGCCGTCTGCTCCACCTCGCGCACGAGTGTTCGCGCCGAAATGCGTTCCAAAATCTCGTCGCTTCGCATGCCGCGCAGGTGTTTGTTTGCGCGAGTGTTGCTCATATATTCGATAAACCGTATCAACGCGCCGCGCTCTTTGCCAAACGCCAGCAGGTCGCCGATCTCGTCATCGTTAATGCCGATCATAGGAACGGTGTTGAGCTTGACCAAAAGCCCCGCCGCAATGCTTGCGTCAATGCCCGCGATCACGGACGAGAGTACATCGCGGTTTGCGATCCGTCCCGCCGTTTCGCGCCGCAGCGAATCAAGCGAGATATTCACCCGCTTTAGCCCCGCCGCTTTAAGCTCCGCCGCAAGGCTGCCCATCAAAAATCCGTTTGTCGTCATCGCCAGATCAACGGCGGGCGCATACTCGGCGATCATCTTGATAAACGCCGCAAGGTTGCCGCGCACAGTCGGTTCGCCGCCCGTGATCCGCACCTTTTTCACGCCCAGATCGATCGCCGCTCGCACAAACAAAAACAGCTCCTCGTAGCGCAGCACCTCATCGTGCGGCACCCAGCTTAGCGGCTTGTCGGGCATACAGTACAGACAGCGGAAGTTACACCGTTCGGTAACCGAGATACGCAGATAATCAACCTGCCTACCCCAAGCGTCAATCAGCATCAAACATCCAGTAGTCATTTAACGAGTAGATTGACCCCAAAATGCGAATGCGTTTGACCGTGCGGCGATCGTAGTCGATCTGCAAGCGATCGCCCATGCGAAACCGTTCTTTGTAGCTGATCTGATAGATCGTAAAGATCCGCCCGTCTTCCATCATCACCTCAATATCCTGCGCCAATCGCTGCGCGTCGCTTGGTCTCGTGCCGCTAACCACGCCCGTACCGCTGAAACGGTCATCTTCGATCCGCCACGCGCCCGTGAAGCCGCCGTAACCGCCGCCGCGATCGGCGCAGCCCGCCAGCAGCAACGCAAGAAACAAAAACAGTATAAAACGCATATCATTACCTCTTGAAGAGTGTTTTTTCTAATATTCGCCTCAACAAACCCAAACTAAGGTACGCAGTATGGCACAACAAGTTACATTCAAGTCAGCACCTGTTTTACTCGCAGGAAATATGATCAATATCGGTGATTTAGCGCCAAAAGTTGATTTAGTCGGCACAGAACTTTCGACAATTTCAGTCGGCGGCGCGATGAACGAGATACAGATGATCATCGCCGTGCCGTCGCTCGACACCGCCGTTTGTGCAACCCAAGCGCGAAACTTCAACACGCAAGTTTCGATTCTTGAAGGCGTGCGAACGACCGTTGTTTCGCGCGATCTACCGTTTGCGCAGAAGCGGTTTTGCTCGACCGAGTGCATCGAACGGCTGACGATCGCCTCCGATTTTCGCGGCGGCGAGTTTGGTAGAGTGTATGGAATTGAACTTGCGGGATCGCCGCTAATGGGGCTGCTCGCCCGCGCAATATTCATCGTCGGACGCGATGGACGGGTCATCTACAAGGAGATCGTCAGCGAGATCACAAACGAACCCAGCTATGATGCCGCTCTGCTAACCGCCCAAAAAAGCGCTAAGGAGTTGCAATGATCTTCGGAGCGCCGTTAAAGGATCGCGCGATCAAGGTAATGCTGCTTGGCAGCGGCGAACTGGGCAAAGAGGTTGCGATCGAAGCGCAGCGGCTGGGACTGGAGACAATCGCCGTCGATCGCTACGCAAACGCGCCCGCGCACCTTGTCGCCAACCGCGCCTACACGATCGACATGAAAGACAAGTCGCAGATTTTGGAGATCATTCGCCGCGAAAAACCATCGTTTATTCTTCCCGAAATTGAGGCGATCAACATTGACGCGCTCTTTGAAGCCGAACGAGAAGGTTTTACGGTGATCCCAAACGCCCGTGCCGTGAGCTTGACGATGAACCGCAAGGGCATTCGCAAATTTGCCGCAGAGGAGCTGGGGCTAAAAACCAGCGCATACCGTTTTGTAAAAACCGCCGCCGAGCTTGAAACCGCCGCGCGCGAGATCGGCTTTCCGTGTGTGATCAAGCCTGTGATGAGCAGTAGCGGGCACGGGCAGAGCGTGGCAAAAAGCGCGGCGGATCTAGCTGCGAGCTACGAGATCGCGCTAGAGGACGCGCGGGGCGATAGCAGCGAGCTGATCGTTGAGGAGTTTATCCCGTTTGATTTTGAGATCACGCTCCTAACCGTCCGCACGGAAAATGAGACGCCCTTTTGAATGTGTCCGATCGGAGGACAAAAGCGCGTCTCATTTTCCGTGCGGACGGTTAGGAGCGTGATCTCAAAATCAAACGGGATAAA
>BNUO01000132.1 GCA_025997415.1 Campylobacterota bacterium | reverse complement strand
TCCAAGCAATGCAAAGGCTTATAACGAACGCGGCGTTTCGTATGCCACACTAGGCGATCACAAAAAAGCGATCGAAAATTACACGCAAGCGATCGAGATCGATCCAGACTATGCATTAGCTTATCGCAATCGCGGCTTTTCGTATGGCAAACTTGACGATCACGCAAAGGCAATCGAGGATTTTACGCAAGCGATCAAGATTGATCCAGACTATGCATTAGCTTATCGCAATCGCGGCATTTTGTATGCCAAACTTGGCGATCACAAAAAAGCGATCGAAGATTATACGAAAGCGATCGAGATTGAGCCAAAATGTGCAGCGACTTATTATGGGCGTGGCTTTTCGTATGCTGAACTTGGCGATCGCTCAAAGGCAATCGAAGATTTTACGCAAGCGATCGAAATCGATCCAAAACTTGCAGCGGCTTATCGCGGTCGTGGCAAGTCGTATGCCAAACTTGACGATCACAAAAAGGCGATCGAAGATTACACGCAAGCGATCGAGATCGATCCAAACGATGCAGATTTTTATTACAATCGCGGCGTTTCCTATGGCATACTTGGCGATCGCTCACAAGGAATCGATGATTTAACGCAAGCGATCGAAATCGATCCAAGCAATGCAGAGGCATATAACAATCGCGGCTTTTCGTATGCCGAACTTGGCGATTACTCAAAGGCAATCGAGGATTTTACGCGGGCAATAGAGATCGATCCAAAGCTTGTTGCGGCTTATGTTTGCCGTGGTAGTTTGTATGGCTTACTTGGCGATCACTCAAAAGCGATCGAGGATTATACGCAAGCGATCAAAATCGATCCAAAATGTGCAGCGGCTTATTACTTTCGCGCCAGTGCGTATGCCGTACTTGACGATTACTTAAAAGCGATCGAGGACTATACGAAAGCGATCGAGCTTCACCCAAAATTTGCGGAGGCTTATCACGATCGCGGCAATTCGTATTTAGCACTTGGCGATCACTTAAAAGCAAACGCGGACTTTGCGAAAGCGATCGAGATCGATCCAAACAAATGCACCTAAATATTTCGCAAAAAGACAAATTTTGTCCGCAGGATTTTGTATCGTGCTATCGTAAATTGAGATGTTAGGAGGCAGACAATGGCAGTAGCGCCCATAAGCACGCAGACGGCGGCAGTTGCAACACCCTCGACAACCGCAACGACAGGGCTTTCGTTTGCGCAGTTGCTTCGGATATTCAGTAGTCAAAAGGCGATCGGCGCACGCAAAAATGCGCCTGCGATCACGCACGCAAACGGCGCGGAAGCGATCGACGATTTTGTGGATCTGTTTGGCAACGCGACACCGTTACCGCTTGCGCCGATCGACTATCTGCTAACGGCAAGTGCGCAGGATTTTGCGGACAAGCTGACCCAGTTTGCCAGCGATTACAACGGCAACTCACGGCAGAGTTTGCACGCGGCGTTGCGATCCGCCGTGCGGCTGCTGATCGCCAATCCGCAGAGCCACGCGGCGACCGAGTTGTTGGTGCGCGCGCTTGCCAATCGTGAGGCGGTGCAAGATGTGCAGGCGCTAGAAACGATCGCGCCGAACCCCGATTTCGCGCACTACCATTCAATGTTTGCGCTCCTGTTTATGGCGGCAAAACGCCCGCACGAAGCGCACACGGAGCTAACGCGGGCGATCGCGGCGGGTGAGGAACACGCGCGAGAGTGCCAAACGATCCTCGCCGCTTTTGAGTTAGACGGCATTAGAGAGGGGGTGGGGGGGTGGTGCTGCGCTGCCGTTTTCGCAAATTGCAATCTCGTTAATAAGAGGAGAAAATGAAAACCACTAACAACAATAGCGCGGCAAAAAAGTTTGCTAGAAAGTTGCTGATCGGCAAAACGGGTTTTAAGTCTATTGTGATCGACATTGACGACACATTTATAAATGCGGTTTTGATGATCAGCTCAATATTACAGCCGAATACAGGCGATGCAGATAGGATCAAGATCGATCTTGACGACCTTTTGTGTGTGATGGCGCATAAGGGAACTGCGCTGATAAGTTTTATGCATGCCAAAGGAGAGAAAGATGCTCTTTGCAACATACTAAAAGAAGCGGTTTTATCACCGCTTGCACATTTTGGATCGATTTTGATCGCTTGCGTATAATCCTCGATCGCTTTTGCGCGATCGCGAAGTATTGCGTACGAAACGCCGCGTTTGCTATAAGCCTCTGCACATTTTGGATCAATCCTGATCGCTTCTGTAAATAGCTCGATCGCCTCCTTGTAATCGCCCCGTTCATACGCAGCCACGCCGCGATCAAATGCCGCGTTGTTGTTTTCGATGGTTTCCATCTTTTCTCTCCCCCGTTAAAGTGATAGCACGATACAAAATCCTGCGGACAAAATTTGTCTTTTTGCGAAAATATTTAGGTACATTTGTTTGGATTGTTTTCGATCGCTTGCGCAAAGTCTGCGTTTGCCTTTGAGTGATCAGCAAGTTTGGCATACGATCTGCCGCGATTGAAATAAAAAACTGCATTGTTCGGATCAATCTCGATCGTTTGCGTAAAGTCTGCGATCGCCTTTTTGTGATTGCCAAGCTCGGCATACGAAATGCCGCGATGGCAATAGGCATTTGCATCGTTTGGATCGATCTTGATCGCTCGAGTATAATCCCCGATTGCCTTTGAGTAATCGCCAAGTTCGGCATACGAAAAACCGCGATTGTGATAAGCTAATGCATTGTCTGGATCGATCTCGATCGCTTGCGTGTAATCTTCGATTGCCTTTGAGTGATCGCCAAGCGCACTATACGAAACGCCACGCCCATAATAAGTCGCTGCACATTTTGGATCGATTTCGATCGCTTGTGTATAGTCCACGATCGCTTTTGCGTGATCGCGAAGTATTGCGTATGAAACGCCGCGATCGCGATAAGCTAATGCATAGTCTGGATCGATCTCGATCGCTTGCGTGTAATTTTCGATCGCTTTTTTGTGATCGCCTAGTGTGGCATACGAAACGCCGCGTTCGTTATAAGCCTTTGCATTGCTTGGA
>BNUO01000131.1 GCA_025997415.1 Campylobacterota bacterium | reverse complement strand
GGGCGCCGAAGAGTATTTACCGCAGATGCAGGCGATTTTGGTTGACCTGTCGGCAATGGAGGAAGACAAGTTGCCTCGCGACCCGAACGCGCCGGAATTGCACGTCGTGCTGTTGATCATGAAGGTGATCTTCAGTAAGAGCAAAACGGAACTGAAACGTAAGTTTCGTGAAATCCTTGACGAATTGAAGCCCTATTCGCAAATTCCAAAATACCGCGAGTTGATCCGCAAGTGTTGGTATTACGTCGTTTATAACGTAGATAACATGACCGAGGCGGATTATTTTGAATTGGGAAATGAAATCCAAGAAACAATAGGAGACGATAACATGCCAACATTGGTGCAAATTTGGGAACAAAGAGGTAAAGCTGAAGGTAAAGCTGAAGCTATTATTCGCACATTAACCAAACGTTTTGGCCAGCCGCCCGAGGAACTTCAATCAATGCTCCTTACGATCACCGACCTTGAATGCCTCGACAAGCTGGCCGATTTCGCGTTTGACTGCGAAACTTTTGCTGAATTTGAAGACTTTCTGAAAAAATAAACAATAACAATGTTTTATGATGTGCCGCAACTTATTATAAGACAATAAGTTAAAACGGCATTCATAAAACGTTCCCACGATCTCTCAATAAATTCAGGGATTTTCCCGTTTTTTCTGTTGTTTTCCTGTTTTGCCCGGATTAATATTAACTCTCATTGTTACGCATCTTGCGTTTTTTGTGAATTTCAGTCGAATTCACTTATAACTTATTATAAGATGCGCGGTGTACCCGATATTCAGGAAAGGACGTTTTGATCATGAATCCTTATTCCAGCCGATCGGTATCGTTGACCGCCGGGCGGTCTCCGGACAATCGAATATCATCTTTTTTTCCGCCGTTGTCCGTGTTACAGGTGATTCGTTTTCAGACGGACTGCCCCGCCTGAAAACGTCATGTAACCAACCGGATTCTTTATATACCCCGTCATGATGAAAGAGAGAAAAAATTCACTGCGCTCCTGCTGTGCGCCATGATTTATACTTTGCGCGGGAACAAATTGTTCATTTTGAATGACGCCGGCCGGCCGATGGAAGGCGGTGACGTTGAACGCGAAGCCCGGCGCCTTACCGGCCGCGGTATAAATATTCATGTTGATTACTTACATTTTATACCGTAGTCGGTATGGACGACAGCCTTCGGCCTCCACAAAACGCCTCTCGTTGCGAGGCTTGCCGTCTTGAAAACCGGAATTTTAAAACGGCTTGAGTATATTCACCTTAAAATCACCTTATTGATGGAAACGGAGTATCTTCCGTTGTTGAAAAACATGGCATGACCAAAAGTTGAAACGCTGATCGGCGTGTTTTTCACGGCCATGAAGTTTTTCCGTTCCTTTTGATAAGGGCGGAGAAAAAACATGTGTTGTGAGAATCACACAGGCGGTCGGGGTACGCCTCCACTTTACCCTATCTCACTTTTCCCCAAGCCGGACAATCCCCCCCCCTAATTTAACATCCGCGGCAATGGATCGTTGTTGCGGTAACAGGTCTTTGCGCGAACGGACCTGTCTCCGTTACGGCTGCGGGAAAAAGTTCAGGGTATCATGCGCCTCGATGATCTTTTGCGGGGGGGAGTGTTTTGAACTTTCGGGTTGGGGGAAAAAGTGGAAACGGTTTCTCGAAATATACGGCGGCAATCTCAAAAAATTGAAACGGCGGCTGCGTCAGGAGCGATACCGTCTGAGTGAAAAAGGCCGGGAAACCCGGCTTCGCGAGTACGACAAACTCCACGAAAAACGAAAAAAAGCCAAACAGAACGGCTCGTCCCCTCCCGAAAAGACAAAGCCTCGCAGGAAAATTGCGGGACGTTGCTGCAAAAGAGCGGGGTGTCACGAAGTGTTTCGGATAACGCGCCAGGTCAGGGAAAAGCGTTATTGCGGCCGGGAATGTTTCAATGCCATGCGCAATGTGCGTGAGATGCTCAAGGCAACGTATAAGGAGACCCGCTGCCCCAATGTCTGTCTCGTGCTGGCATTCATCCGCCTCATGAAACCGGTGAACATGACGAAGGTTGAAGGGGCGGAAGACAACTCCCCCGATCTCATCTGAACTGCCGTGATAAGGAAAGTTGTCCTTGAAATCCGGAAGACGGCGGCGGTCCGCGTCCGTATCAATCTCAAAAAAACGCTGTTTTCAAGACTCTTTTCACTCTCCTGAATGAGTGTTCTTTCGTCATTCCGACTGTTTTTTCTCTTCCCGAAACCATTTTGCGCGAATCTGAAAAACGTTCTTTTTCAAATTCAAAGTGCGCGCGGAATACGTTTTTAAAATTCGTCAAAAAAATTTCTTCCGGTTCCGGGAAAAAAAATCCGGCATAACGTCATTGTTATTCCCCGCGTCTGATCCCGCCCGAAAGTTTTTCCCAAAAAACACTTTCATGCTTTACGGCACAAAGAAAATGACAGGGAGTTGAAATCGGGAATTCCGTGTTATATTGCCCCCGTGAAACGCAAGGGAAAGTTTTCAAAACAACGGATCGGAAATGAAACCGGGACATAAGGAAAGAAACGGCGGAGACGCTCCCCCGAAACTACGGTTGAGGGGTGAATTCAAAAAGCGTTATGAACAAATCCGCGAATACAGGAAACGTTACGGGATTTCGCCGTTTGATGATGAACGGCTGGAAACACGCTCCCCCGGCCTGTACCGTTCCATAGAGCAATCACGAAGGAAAAACGGACAATGAAATCGGCAACAATCCTTGTCACCGGCGGCGGAGGTTTTATCGGCAGGAATCTTGTCGGACATTTTTATCGTTTGGGGATCATCCGCATGATTATCATTGATCCGGCTCGTGAGTTGTGGTGTGAACGGAATCTGGCAAGTCTGCCGCGGAACCGGGTTCATATTCACCGCAATGAAATCGGCGATACGGAAGTTATTGTAAAACTGTTGGAAAAATACATGCCGCGACATGTATTGCATCTTGCGGCGGAGAGTCATGTGGACAAGAGTATTGCCTCGCCGGGTATTTTTTTGAAAACGAATGTGGAGGGAACGCACCGGCTTCTGGAAGCGGTGACAAGTTACTGGAACAACCGTAACCGCCCGCAGAATTTCCGTTTTCATTACTGTTCGACGGATGAGGTTTACGGTTCGGTTGAAACCGGAT
>BNUO01000130.1 GCA_025997415.1 Campylobacterota bacterium | reverse complement strand
CGCCCCAAGCGGCAATTATCGAAAAAGCCTTTCAAAAGAATGCCGATCTCTGAATCTCTACTTTAACGGTATGGTTTGAGTATATCAAGCCGCTTTAAAATTATGCGGCTTGTTTGTTAAGTCCTGTAACGCAGGACGTTTCATTGAGGCCGAAGACTTGCGTCATTCAAAATTAACAATTTTTTCCCCCGCGCAGAGTATATATGCTTGCAGGAAAAGCATAATTTATAACTTTGCGAGGTATTGTTGACTAAATATTAAAAAACAGCGGAAATTTTTGTTTTTCTTACGTAATTCGTTTGTGGACGGACACTCAAACAACCTTTTTACGGAGAGAACAATGCCAAACGTAGCGAGATCAACCTACAAGATCAGAAACTGGGCAAAATATAACGAGGCATTGGTCAATCGGTGCGACATCACGTTTTGGTTTTCCGACGAAATCCTGGAACAATGGCAACACGACAACGCCGAACAAGGTCAAGGGCGTCCTTTTGTCTTCAGCGACCTGGCCATCGAAACGCTTTTGGCGATGCGGGAACTGTTCCGACTGCCCTACCGCAACACCGAAGGCTTCGGGCGTTGGGTGTTCAAGGTCATGCAGCTTGATCTTGCGATTCCTGATTACACTTCGCTTTGCAAACGGGCGGCGAAACTCGGCATCTCGATCCTCCTGACGAACAAGAAAGGCAAGATCGACATTGTTGTCGACAGCACGGGTTTGAAGGTGTTCGGCGCGAAGGCGAGTGGAAAGTCAAGAAACACGGTTGGGCGAAGCATCGCACGTGGCGGAAGCTGCATTTGGCGGTCGATCCCGACACACAGGAAATCGTCGCGGACGACTTGACGGACAACGCGACGGAAGTACCGGTGCTGTTGGATCAAACTCCGAACAGGGGCGGCAGGTTTTACGGCGACGGTGCGTATGACAAATGGAAGGTTTACGGCGAGTTGTCGAAACGCAAGATCGCTCCAGTGATTCCTCCGCGAAAGGATGCGAAGATCAAGCGACACGGAAACAGCAAGCAGCCGCCGCTGGCTCGCGACGAAGCGATTCGCGACATTCGCAAATTTGGTCGCAAAGGCTGGAAAAAACGAATCGGCACCCATCGCCGTTCGCCGGCCGAGACCGCGATGTTCCGGATGAAAACATGTTTCGGTGCCCATTTGAAAAACCGGTTGCTCCCCAATCAAAAGACGGAATCGAAAATCCGTTGCAAAATCCTCAAACACTTCACAAAACTCGGACTGCCTCTGTATTTTTCGTAAAATCATTAGTCAACAACACCCTTCGGACTACAAGGTTCGTCATGTTGCCATGACGATTCGAGTCTTGCAAGAGCGGTGTTCGAGCATTTTTGAAAGTTTTCAGTTGTTTTTGTAATATTCCCAATCTTCGCGGCGCGGACATCCGGCATCCATCCACTTGTCGAGTTCCTTGTACTTCCAGAAAACCGACTTGCCGATGTGAATCGGCTTGGGCGTAAAGCCCATCAAATCCCATGTCCGCCACACACGCACGGAACAACCGTATACAAGAGCGGCGTCACGTCCCGTCAATAACAGCTTCATGTCATCAGTGACAACGGACTTCATATTTTTTTATCTTTCCAAAAAAAGTTGAAAAAGTTATTTCGCATCGGCGTTGACTTGTTGTTTTGTTTTGATAGTCTGTCGTGACCACAACTGCTAGAAGGCCGGCCAATGATACCGGCATCGGTGTTGCCGCGAGAGTTCGCTTAGCATTCGCGGCACACCGAGCAGGCGATGGCGCAAACCGTCGCCTGCAATTTACAAAACAAACGGTTTGCAAACATCAGGCACGGTAATACCTCTAGCGTGTTTGCAACCATGCAGGCGGCGAGTGTCGCCTGCAAAAACACGGTGTCGGTTCGCAACGCGATACGAAAGCGTAACCCGCCAATGCGGATCGGCACCAACACTCGCGAACAGTTCGGTGGCATCATGGAGTGCCCACGCGCAAAACCGAACCATCGCAGGGTGGCATCAAGACGATGTGTTTTGGTGCCGCCCATTTTCTGTTTCGCGTATCGCTTATCGCGAAAAATAATTTTCATGCGACCCGTTCGTGCCAGTGAGAGCGTGTGATTCACGAGTCGGTTATGATGCGAAAACTTTGCACATTTTCTTCAAAAGCAGCTTGATGTTATTTTTTGTGACGGCATGATGTCGTGTGTCAAAACCAACGCAAACCATTTTTGATGAAGGAAAGAACGATGCGAACCATGATGATTGAAGTGACCGAACACCGAACTTTCAAAGACGCGGTCGAATATGCAAAGAAACACAAACTTGTCGCGATTCAGGTCGGTCGAAGTTTTGTTACCACGACCGAGTCCGAGACCGACCGCATCGCCGAGGCAGGCGTTGAGTTCGCCTATCTCTTCATCAAAGACGGCAAATACCTGACAGTACCAATCAACTAGCATTTTCAGAAAGGCAAAACCATGAAACCGAAAAACATTCTCATCAACAACGTTTATCACATTACACTTGGCCGAAACGAAGTACTCGGCGAGGTCATCGAAGCAACCGAAACCGGCTGGCAGATTCGCCTGATCGCAAGCGACAAAATGATTAAAGTGAACAGTCCTGATCGCTTTATCAAGAAAGCAAGGACAATACCGACGATCAACGAAGAACAGGTTGAATAGGTCGCGACAGAGACACCAGAGACCGCTATCGCGACGCCTGACGCCGAGGTTGCCGAAGTTGAAGCAACAAGTATCGACAACCGTTGAAACGCCATCCGACGAGGCTGTGAGGCCGCAAACGCAAGGTTTATCCGGCATTGACGCCGCCCACAAAGTACTGCTTGAGATTGGAACGCCGCTCAATGTCAGGCAGATCGCCGACGCGATCCGCGAACGCGGCTATGCTCCCAATCTCAACGGTAAGACGCCGCAATCGACGATCAGTAGTTCAATCCAACGGGAGATGAAATGTAAGCCCGGCGAGTCGCGGTTTTACCGGGCAGGCAAAGGATTGTATGCCGCCTACCCGGTTCAAGATTGATTACCAGTAACCATTTTGCGTATCCCTCTCACCATTTTCGACGCCACTTTCACCGGTGGCGTTTTTCAGTGCTTGCAATTTTTCATCGATAAACACATCGAACGCCATCTGGTCATCAGGTCGTCTTGGCAACGTGGTCTCCCAGTTCAAGAATATTTCAGATGCAGAGCCTCGCATGTTGCCCTT
>BNUO01000129.1 GCA_025997415.1 Campylobacterota bacterium | reverse complement strand
TCGCGCACGCCGTCAGCCCTGATCGCCACCGTGTTCGCCTGCGCCACAACCGCTTCGACATCGATCGTGAAACTGAGCGGTACGCCGCCGTTTTCAAGCGTGATCGTCGCTGGCGTATCCTCTGCGATCGCCGTGTTTTTGACCTCGCTAATGACGCGAAATCCCTCTAAAGCGTCGGTCGTTTTTCTGCCGCCGCCGCTGAGCGTGAAAGCTAGAGGACTAAAGAGCGCAAAGAGCGCGTCCGGCGTGTTTTCGGCTTTGTAGAAGTTCGCAGCCAGAATGATGTTGTTTTGATCGCTGATTGCGATCTTGCCATCGTTGATGGCGATATTCGATCCAACGGCGTTGGCGAGTAAGTTCGCTTTGGCTAGAAACGCCGAAACTGTATCGCCCGTTTCGTAGATTATGCGCCCAAAACTCGCCGAATCGATCCGCATGGATTCGATGTTGCTTGCGCCATTTGTGATCGTTAGCGATTCGCCCTTTGGATAGATGATCAGCTCGCCGCCAGTCCCACCGGTTTCGTAGCCGTTTTGTGCAAGTAACGCCGCAAAATCGCTTCTGAGGTCGCTTACCATGTCGCCGTCCGTTCCTGTCAGCGAAAGCTGCTGCCCATCGATCGTAAAGCTGATCGTGGGAGCAACGCCGTCGGGAATGTCGTTTCCAAACAGCAGCAAATAGCCATAACCTGTGTTCGTTTTTTCGGGCGGTTTGCCAAACGAAGCCCAGATATTTTCGCCGCCTCTTAGCCCAAGCGCACCGTCTAAACCGATGAGATTTGCCATATCGATCGAGCCGTCCGCCACAACCTTCTGTTTGATCCTCGTATCGGCTACAAAACCCGCGCCCGCCGATCGCACCGTACTTTCAAGCGTGAGAATGTCGCCGTTTGGCGCGATGATCTTCTGTTCGGCTGTGCGCGAGGCTTCTTTGAATTCTTCGGAGAGGTAGATTCTTTGCAGCGAGCCGTCGAAAGTAGCAAAGATTTTATTTAACGCCTCGTTGTCGCTACCCACCTTGAGGTTGATGGGTCCTGTCGCGGTAACCACAAGCGATCCATCGTATTTGTAGGTTAAAATCGGATCATCGCCGTAGGTGGTTTTGAGGCTGTTTTCGATCGCGCTTCCCACTTCCGCAACCGTTGTTGTGTTGCTGATCGTCAGTATTTCCGCGCTGATTGGAGCAAAAACGGTATTTTCGCCGCCTGTGATTGTAAGGCGGTTTTCTGCTCTGATCGTTAGTTTGCCGTCTTCGTAGCTTGCCCTTGCTGCGCCGCTGTCGTTGATCGCCGTCATAATCGCCGTGCCGATCGTAGCCGCGTCCGCGTCCGCCGCCCAAATCGCATTCACCACCGAGCCGTTGATGTTTAATATAAGCGGCGAAGATATGCCGGTGATCGGCTTTGTCAGCTGCAGTATTTCGTCCTGTTCGTCCGCTCTGGTTAGCCCGACTTGATCGCCGCTTGCGATCAGCATGGTTGAACCCGCATTGATACCGAGCGGATAGTTTAGCTCCGTAATCGCCGCGTTTTTGCGAGCCGCCGCAGAGCTTGCGCCCGCGACATTGGGCAGATTGGCGACTAGCGTTGCGTTTTTTGTGGCGATCGGCGGGAAGATGAGATTTTCGGGAATCGTGAGTGTGCCCTGCTGCGCGACAGGCTTCAAACCGTTTGTATCAACGCTATTGTCGATCCGCCACGCGCCGTTTTCATAGATCATATTTCCGTAGCTTGTACCCAGCACGAAGTTGCCGTTTCGCGTTACAAGAGTGCCGTTTGCGTCGCGGCTGAAGTTGCCCGCGCGCGTGTAGGCGACTTTTTTGGCGTCGTAGGGGTTGGTGGAGACCGTGCCAAACCAGCCATCGCCGCTGATCGCAAAGTCAAAACTGTTGTCTGTCTGCTGGTAACTGCCGCTACGCATGTCGAGCGCCGTTGCTTGAACGCGCACGCCCAAGCCTTGATTTGAAGTGAGCGTATTGGCATTGACCGCAAGAAAGCGTTCATAGAGCGTGCCAAACTCAATGCCCGTGCCGCGATAGCCTGTCGTGTTGATGTTGGCGATGTTGTTCGCCGTTGTATCAACCGCCGTCTGGTAGCTCTTCGCGCCCGTTATCGCCGACCAAAATCCGTTGTTCATGTCCCGCGCTCTTTGATCGCTCTAATCTGATCGATCGTGTAGTACGCGCCGCCTAGATAGAGCATCGGTTTTTCTTGGTTAAGCACAACCGATTCGATCGGATAAACGCCCAGATCGCTCTTGAACTCTTTGCCGCTCGCGCTGCCAATATATTCGGCATAGATTCGGTAGGTGCCGGGCGGAACGAGCTTGCCGTCGCGATCCCTGCCGTCCCAAGTGAAATCCTGCAACCCTTTGAAGCCGTCTTTGATGATCTGCGTTCTGATCGTGTCGCCATTTGTGTCGGTGATCGTCAGCACGCCGTTTGTGAAATCCTCTTCGTAGAAAAGCGAATCGGTGTACTCCGCGCCTTGATTGGTAAATTGCACGGCGTTTAGTCCCGTGTCGGCGAGCTTGCCAACCGAACTCACAAGCTGGTATGCGCTGGTTACTTGAAACTGCGTAACCATATTTTCCATCGCCGCTTGGATATTCGCCTGCGATTCGATCACCGCCATATCGGAGGTCTGCGCAAGCATTTTGTCGGTATCCATTGGGCTGGTTGGGTCTTGGTACTGAAGCTGAACCATCATCAGTTTGAGAAAGTCGTCTTTACTTAGAGCGCTTTTTGGGTTGTAGGTGATCGTCTGATTTGCCGCGCCCCCCATAAAATCATCAACTGCCGTTGTCGCCATAGCGCATCCTTTTTTGCCGCCTCTTTTACCCGTAAAGCGAGATCGAGAGGCTGGTTTCTTGCTTATCTAAAGCAAAAACCGTGCCGATTTGCGAACCATCATCGTCAAACTCTCCGCCATTTTCAGGAGTTTGACGGCGGCTTTCGTGCTGGTTGTTCTGTTGGTTTTGGCTGCCATTTGGATCGCCGCGCCGATCGCCGCTTGGATCGAAGCTGTTTTGCTGGTTTTGCGCGGTTGGTGTGTTCTGCGTGTTCTGCGCGTTTTGCGCGGCTGGTGCGCTCGGTTGTCCGTGCTGATTTTGTCCGTTTGCGGCGTTTTGCGCGTTCGGAGTGTTTTGCGCCGTTGCTGCGTTGTGCGCTGGTGCGCCATCGCTGTCGGCAAACCGAACGGTAACATCGGCAAAGCCGCTTCTAGCGAGGTTTTGGCGGAACTCGCCCTGCGGGGT
>BNUO01000128.1 GCA_025997415.1 Campylobacterota bacterium | reverse complement strand
GCGGACACAATGCTTACCGTTATACATGGATTTGGTGTCCTGTTTTTCAGGGGATCATTGTTTCCGTTTTAGTTCATAAGATGAATCTGCTGAGCAATTCACACAAAACCAACCGGTTTGTTCCAACTCCCAAATATCTGTATTCAAAAGACACAAAAACAGTCACTCTGCCGTAACATGCTTTCAAGCCTGAATGAACACAAGGAGAACGATACATAGCGGAACATACTCAAAACTATTGTCCGTATCGTAAAAGTTGAGATGCAAGAATCAGAGCCGCGGCAGTAACGGAGCGGTTAGACCCCGTCGCTTATGCTCCGGCTGCCATTGGAGATTCTAAGTTTCTTATGAAACAGACAATACATTGAAATTCCTGTAAATTGACTTGTTAAACCCTGCAATACAGGGCGTTTCCCGTTGAATATAAACTCTAAACCGGTAAATTATTTCACCTTTGATACTACCATAGTCAGTATGGCTTTAACGCTTCGAGTGACGCAAAACAGCGGCCTCGTTGGGACGCTTGCTTGATTCTCTCGGGAAATTTAAAGTATTGTGGATGCAAAAAAGAGTGAACCCTACTTCGAACACTGCCCACCGCGCCGAAATGCGAAAACCTTACAAAATAGGGCATTTTATTCATTTCGTGGATGTGGGCGATACATCGGATAGGCTCATTCTTTATGCAACGCACAATAACTTGGGTATTACTGCAAAAGTTTACGGTAAATTTCCGCCATTTTTTTACACCCGTTACGGACATCAAAACGCAGTTTTGCTTCCGGGGCAAAATCTTTCGCTTTTTCGTCCCAAGAATGATTGATATAATACTCAATTTCAGCAGCAATGGACGAGGGAATGTTCGGAAGACTCATACGGCACGGTGTGTCCCGAAGCACTTCACGGACACCAATGCAATCGCTTCCGATGAACGGAACCCCCATGACCATGGATTCCATCGAAACCAATGAACACGCTTCCCAAAGCGACGGCATGAGAACAAGATTCATTTGCGCAATCAATGGCGCAATGTTGTTTTGCGGTTCCACAGGATAAACCATTTGCTTCAATGTGTCATTACGCCGCATTTCAGCAAAGTAATGGGCATAACCTTCATTGTCCTTTGTGACAATCAAACAAATACGGTCCGCATATCCTCTGGAGGCCAGAATCTCCAGAGCATCCAGCAAGGGGAGAAAGCCTTTTTCCGGCATAAAACGTCCGAAAAAACCGAGAAGAATCTTCTTTTCGGAAAAACCGAACTGTTTCCGCAAGGAAATTTCCGGTTGATGAACATCCGAAAATTTATTGAGGTCAATGCCGTTGAGTATCGGTGTAATATGACAGGGACCTTTTTTCCATTCCGGGAAATTTTCCAGATGATTTACCGCACAATCCTCCGAAACAGGGATGATTTCCTCGGTATATTTTGTGAAAAAACCGATGAGACGTTTTTTGAACCGTTTGGCTCTTCCCGGAACATCATCCTGCGGAACAAGTACGCCGTGCAGGGTGATGACAGCCGGAACATGCAGTCCCCACCGGGCAACGGCTGTTTGGAATCCCGCCTGAAGTCCCTGTGAGTGTGTCAAAGCGAAACGGCCCGTTTTCAGGGCTTTACGTATTCCCTTAATCATTTTTAAAAAACGGGAACCGCCGGAAATTGCGATAAATTCCATATCCGGAAAGTTTTTTGCTTCGTCCTGAAACCGGTCAAACGCTTCACCTGCCGGTGCAAGAACGGTAAAACGGAATCCTTCATCACATAAATACCGTATATAAGAAAGTGTATAGGTTTTGACACCGCCCAAAGGATTGTTGATCGGTATCAAAACACGGCGGCTTGCAGTTTCCATCTTCAACACTTTCTGACGTGAACTCTTATTTTTTATACTCAAACTACTTTAAATTTTCCGTGAAAAAACGTGAGCGTCCCATCAAGGACGCGGTTTTGTATCACGTGAAGCGTAGTTTCTATATCACTACGGTATATTCGCTAATCCAATATACCTTGACATAGTGCTTTCAACTTCGGATAATTACCTGAAAAGTTCAATATTTTTTCATTTCAGCAAGGTATTTGAACCAATGATTATTCTCGGCATTGATCCCGGATTGAATACAACCGGTTACGGTGTGATCGACACATCTTCGGGAAAAGTTCGTCTTTTGGAAGCCGGTGTGGTACGGAGCCGGGGAGAAATTCTCTCCCGAAAAATCAGGGAAATTTATGATGGTGTTGCAGAGATTATCCAATCTTTTCATCCTGCGTCAATGGCGGTTGAAGAGCTTTATTCACACTACGAACGTCCAAGGACAAGCATTCTAATGGGACATGCCCGCGGTGCGATTTTGCTTGCCGCTGAACAGGCGGGAATTCCCATGTATGCTTATGCGGCAACAAAAATCAAAAAAATTCTTACCGGTTCCGGACATGCCCCCAAAGACCAAATCCAACGGGCCGTTAAACTGGAATTGTGTTTGGACCGCTATCCGGAACCTCCCGACGTTGCTGATGCACTGGCGATTGCATTATGCCATCATTACCACGGACGGATCGGCAAAAAACCGGATGTGAAACCGATCAAAACTTCCGGTCCCGACGGCCACGTTGAGCGTTTCTAACAGAGATCAGCCCCGTGTAGTATAAGAAGTCATTTTTCACAAAACAAAAATGTTGACTTAAACATAAACGTTTATGGTGTAACATTATTGTATGGCGTTGTTACCTAAAGATTTCAGTCGTATTTTGGCATTCCGAGCCTTGTAAAATGGTTGAGTATTTTGCAACGAATTCTCGCTTCGGTTTTTTGATTCGGTAACAATCGGTTTTTCAAATGATATCCGAAAATCGTTTTCATTCGGAACATCGTCGTCTCCACCAGCGACCGGCGGTTTCTTCCAACCCACCTGCCTGCCCCTGCCTGTCGGCAGACAGGCGGCGGGCATGGCACCGTCCGTGCTTGCGGATGCCGCGAATCACTTCGTCACGCGGAAGTTTCGGTCTCTTACAGTTGCCGTGTTGTGTCAAAACCGCGTTCTTCTGTGGAGGAATAATCGGATCGATCATCAAATGCGGCTTTCGCCAGGTCCGACGCTTGCTTTTACCTGCGTCCTCATCTTCCATTTGCCTTCGCCATAAACTTTCAAGCCGGTACTGTCAACAATCACGTCGATCTTACCTTTCTTTTTCGGCACGACAATATCGATGCCGAGTTTGGCGGATCGTTTGCAAAGCGACGTATAATCCGGGATCGGCAAGTCGAAACGCATCAAACCGAACACCCATTTTCCGA
>BNUO01000127.1 GCA_025997415.1 Campylobacterota bacterium | reverse complement strand
CGCAGACAAAGCAAAATGCAAGGGTATCCGTTAGGACAGTGCAACCGCGTGGCGGTTTCTTTGCCTTCTTTCTTGCCCGCGCAAGAAAGAATGGTCGCGTGCGCCAAAGGCGTATGCGAAAGATCTCCTGTCATTCTGAACGAAGTGAAGAATCTCATCAAACACAGATTCTTCAGTCGCTCCGCTCCTTCAGAATGACAGAGATTGCGGATCAAGTCCGCAATGACGAGAAAATGTCATTCTGAACGAAGTGAAGAATCTCAAAACTAACACAGATGTTTCGCTTTGCTCAACACGACAATAAGCGCAGCACCAGCAAGCAACGGTAAAACCG
Organism: Campylobacterota bacterium; assembly: GCA_025997415.1. Taxonomy (GTDB): domain Bacteria; phylum Campylobacterota; class Campylobacteria; order Campylobacterales; family SZUA-545; genus JAIRKM01. The sequence goes on along the minus strand of BNUO01000127.1, from coordinate 3,142 downwards.
CTACTCCAGCATTTGCCACAGATCGAGGTGGCATTTCGTGCGAATATACTGTGCAAAGTTGGTTAGCAGCTCCTCTTCGCTTAAGCCGTCTTCGGGCCAAGTGGCATTGACATCTTTCACATCTTCGCCAAAGTACTCCTCCAGCGTTCGCGCCACATGCATCGCCCCCTCTTTGTCCGTCAGCGGCATTACGACGAAAAAAACCTCGTCTCTGTGAAAGATCACATCGCAGGTTCGCAGCGCGTCTTTTAGCACTTTGACGACCGATTCGCCCTTGTTGTGCTCAAAAAACATAATCGTAATCTTGCGCTGATCCTCTCGCATTCGCAACATTTCGCCGATCTCGTGCCGTATCAAACCTCGAAAATCCACAAACTCAAATATCTGACCCGCCATCATTGCCCCTTTGATCGTACTTTAGCACACTCACGGCACAAGCCGCCACGATTCGCGGTTGTGCCCCCAGCCCGTGATCGTCGGTTCGATCGGCTCAAGTTTGCGCGAAATGGCGCTGATCGCGTTTGGTACATAGAGAAATAGGTACGGATTGTCGCTTGCGATCTGAGCCGAAATCTCCTCGTAATGTTTCGCCACCAAGCTGCGATCGCTCGTCTTTTCCGCCTGTTCGATCAGCCGATCGACCCGCTCGTTTTTGTAGCCGACAAAGTTAAATCCGCCCCGTTTGTCGCTGCTCGAATGCCAGATCGTAAAGAGATCGGGCGTAAGCGGCACACTCCAGCCCATTAGCAGCGTTTCGTAGTTGCGCCCGTGCACAATTCGGCTCAAAAACGCCTGCCACTCCATCACCCGCAGCTTCACGCGCACGCCCGATTTTGCCAGTTGGTGCAAGATGATCTCGGCGGCGTAGGCGCGGATCGGATTGCCAGAGTTTGTCGTCAGCTCAAACTCCAGCGGGTTGTTCTCGTCGTAGCCCGCTTCGGCAAGCAGCGCTCGCGCCCGCGCGGTGTCCTGTTTGGGCGATTTGACCGCATTGTTGTAGCCAAGCGCACCGGGAAGAATGGGACCATCGCACACCCGCGCGTGTCCAAAAAACAGTATCGCCACAAGCTCGTCGCGATCGATGGCGTAGCTAAGCGCCTCGCGCACTTTTGGGTTGGCAAATTTGGGATTTGTGAGGTTAAAACCCAAGTATGTGTAGCCAAATGAGCTGGTTTCGACAATGCGATAATCCTCACGAAATCGCTCATCGATCTGCCGACTAACCTGCATGGCATCAAGCGATCCGATGTGAATCTGCCGCGCGCCGAGTTTCAAAAACTCCACGCTGGGATCTTGTACATACTCTAAAGTTACGCGATCGATATGCGGCGGCTGCGGCTTGTAGAGCGCGAATGCGTTGAGTTCAACATTGCGCGAAAGTTCAAGCCTTTCGAGCGTGTAAAAGCTGCTGCCCACAGGCGCGGTGTTGAAACTGCTAGTCATCAGATCGTCGTCGTTTTCCAAAATGTGCTTTGGAATCAGCGGCATTAGCCAAGTCTCCAGCGCCTTGAAATAGGGCGTTTTGTAGCGCACGCGAACCGCATAGTCGCCCACCGTTTCAACGCTTTCAACCATACGAAAGTTCGACGCATACGGCGTGAAAACGCGATCGCCAATCGCTATCTGGTAGGTAAATAGCACATCGTGCGCGGTTACAGGTTCGCCGTCGTGCCAGCGGTAGTCGCGCCGCAGGTTAAACACGATCGTGCGATCGTCCTCAAACTGCCAACTGCTTGCGATCTGCGGTGCGATCTCGCCGTTTTTGTCGTATTTGAGCAGCGCGTCAAAGAGCCAAGAGCTAAGTTCCGAGCTGACCGAATCGGTTGCCAAGATCGGATTAAGCCGCGCCGGAAATCCGCCCAGCGTGAGTTTTAGCGCTTCGGAAGCTGCGAGCGTGGAGGCAAAAATGCACAGCGCGATCAGAACCGCTCTCATTTACCGCTCCCAAGTGGCGTAAAAATCTCGTGAAGCGTATTTGCGCTTTTCATCCAAGCCGCTAGTTCGTCGAAGCGATCGTTTTGTAGCCACTCCTGCGCCGCGTCAAGCTCGCGCCGAAACACCTCCAACGAATCAAGCACGGCGGGTTTGTTCTGTTTGAAAATGTCGATCCACATTTTTGACGAGCTTTTGGCAAGGCGGCTCATATCACGAAATCCGCCCGCCGCCAGCGTCAAAATGTTTGCCTTGTCCTCTTGGCTCAAAACCGTGTTTGCAAGCGCGTAGCTGATCATATGCGGCAGATGGCTGATAAATGCCGCGTGGCGATCGTGCTCTTTCGCGCCCATTTTGACAATGCGCATTCCGATCGCCTCAAACACGCCGCTAACCATCGCTAACGCCTCCGCGCTGTTTTCCTCCGTGTCGCAAAGCACAGCGACGCGATCGTTGTATAGCGAGGCAAAACCCGCGCTGGGACCGGAATACTCCGTGCCTGCCATTGGGTGCGCGGCGACAAAACGGGGGCGAATAAGCGCGGGAATGGCGCTAACGATCGCGGTTTTTGTGCTGCCGAGATCGAAGAAAATCGCACTCTCGCTTGCGGCGGCGAGGCTGGGCAGAAGCTGCGCGATCGCCTCAACGGGCACGGCAAGCGCGATGAGATCGCAGCTTTTTAGAAGCGTTTCGCAGTCGCTCACCTCATCGATAATGCCGTGATCGAGCGCGTATTTTGCGTGATTCGGCAAAGCGTCAAACCCCACGAAACGATCAAAGAGCCGCTTTTGGCGAGCCGCCAGCAGAAGCGAAGAACCCATCAAACCCAGACCGATCACACCAAACTGCACAACGCCGCCTCAAAAATTAAAGTGTAGAATTGTAGCAAGCCAATTCAGACAGGACTAAGCTGGTAGGGCGATTGCGGATTTTAGCCTTTTTGCCGCCGCTCGCTTGGTCTTTTCCGCAATTTCGTTGTCAGGCTCATTCGCGGCGTTGTTACATACCCTTTAGTATGCTGCCTAGCCGCTCTTTCGCCTTCCTAGAACTTGCGAAAATCCCTTCGCGATCAACGGCAAAAAGCATTCTGAGCGAAGCGAAGAATCCCTATTCCCACGCTTTGCACTGCCGAAGCATTTTGAAGCGGCGAGGATCAAGGCGCGAGTTCCCCAGAGTATGAGCGCCCCGAAGCCGCAAGAAATGCAAGGGT
>BNUO01000126.1 GCA_025997415.1 Campylobacterota bacterium | reverse complement strand
AACGGGTATGCCGCAAGGTCGATCGCGCCCGTTGGACAGACGCTCACGCACTCGCCGCACGAGGTGCAGAGTTCGTCGCTATAACGCAGATGGTGCGTCGTTTCGTCCTTGACGATCGCCTCTTTTGTACAGGCTTTAACGCACAGGGCGCAGCTATCGCCGTTTGCCGTTTGGTAGAGTTGAGCCAAGTTTGCACACGAGGTTGCGTTGCCAAGTACGCAACCTTTTTTATAGAACGGCGCCGCTTTGGTTGCGCTACCAGCGTCCTCTAAACTAACCGCCAGATTGTGGCAGCCAACCGCGTTTTTGCCATCGCAGGATCGCTTGTAGAGCGCATCGGCTTTCGCAGCGTCTCGCTCCACGCCATCGCCACGATCGTAAGCGATCGCCTGCTCCAAACACGCTTCGCTATCGCCTTGAATGCAGGCGGCTTCATTTGCAAACGCGCCGATCGACAATCCAGCCGCACACAACACAGCCAATAAAAGTTTCATTTTGCGTCCTTTGTTTTTTCGTTTTCATCGGCAAAATCCAAGAGTTTTGCGTCTTTTATCTCTTCGTTCTCATCGGCAAAATCCGAGAGTTTCGCGTTCGCTTTAGGGCTATCCGTTTTGCCAGCAGACTCCTCAACGCCTGCTCTTTGAACGCTCCAGATCTTGCCGTGAAGAGCGCCATTTGCTCCAACTGCCAACAACAACGCCAATACCAACCACCTCATCTTTTCCTCCAACTAAACAGAATTAAAACCTAATCGGCAAACTCGGCTACTTCTTTAATAGACCCTTTAGCTTATCCGCCGCTTCTTTTTTAAGCTTTTCCTTGGCTTTATCCTCTTGCTCTTTGAGCTTCTTTTTCGCCTCCTCCTCAAGCCGTTTTTTTAGCTCTTTTTTGAGCGCATCTTCGCTTAGAGTTACGCCGATCTTCTCCTCAAGCGCACTTGCGATGTCGGTTTCGCCTTTGATCACCTTTTCCAGCGCGGCTATATCCGCCTCGCTTGCGCCCAGTTTCGCCAGCTCCGCTTTTGCGATCTTCTCAATCTCGGCTTTTAGCTGCGCTTCAAACTCTTTGAGCCGTGCCGAAAGCGCCTCTTTGAATCGCTTGCCGAGTTGATTGTCCAGATCGCTACTAAACGAACTCTTGGGCAGCAGCGGGCGATCCCAAAAGTGCATATTGACCACAAAGCGATCGATGCCGCTAAGCGTATTGACGACCAGTTTTTCTAGCTCATTTTTGGGCGATTCCAGCGTCATTTTCACGCCGCTAAACGACAGATCGCCCCTACTTTCCAGCTTGCCGCGATCGATCGTGCCGCCAAGTTCCAGATTGATCTTCGCGGGCGAAAAGAGGAACTTGCCCGAATGAAAGCCTTTGAAATCAACCCCCAACCAGTCGAGATCGACCGTATCTTTCTCAACGCCGCGCCGATCGTGCGTCCAAGCGATCGCCAGCTTCTCGTAACCTTTGACCAGCATTGAAGCGACCGCAACGGTCATCGGCTCTTTGGTGATCCGTTGATCGCTCGTGGCGTGCAAGAGCTTAAAGGCGATCTGGTTTTTGCTAGGAAGCGTCATCTCGACTCCGGCTTTCTTGAGCCACCAAGTTGGCTTCGGCGACCATTCGGTATAGACCACCACACGGCTCACGCCTCGTTCGGCTTTTGGAATCGGATCGCCCTTGACCTGCGTTTTGAGCGCCTGCGCCTGTTTGACATACGGTTTTGCGATGTTGTACCACTCAATGGCGGTGTTGATGTAGCCTTGCACCTCATCGCCCATAATCGCGCCCGTTAGGTTAAACGCGCCGTCAAAATCGAAGCTGTACTTCTTGCGAAGCGCCTCAAAATCCTCTTTGGGCAGATCGGGGAAGCGATCGATCAGCGCTTTTGCCTCTTTGCGATCGGACTCAAACTGGTTGTAAAGCCCTTTGTACTCATCGCGCAGCGCCTTGACGCGCGCCTTGAACGCCTTTGCCTTATCCAGTACATCAAAGACATCTTTTTCGTTTTTGATCGACTTTGCCTTCGCCTCAAGCTCTTTGTATTGCGCCTCAAGGTCTTTTAATATCTGCTTATCGAACTTGGTTTTGACTGCGTTTTCCCAGTACTCTTTGATCGCTTTGAGCCGTTCTAGCGCCGCTTCGCCCTCCTCTAGCGTCTTGAAACGCTCGTTTTTGATCACCGTTTTGACATCGGGAATATCCTGCGCGATCCCTTTGAAAAAGTCGTTCGCGCTCTCTTTTGCATCGGCGATCAGCCCCGTTTCTTCCTCTTCGGGCTCTTCAACTTTTGGCGGATCGGGTAGCTTGATCGCAGCCTTTTTGCGGTCGGTTTTGATCTGTACTCCCTCGCCTACGAGTTCGTCGATGAGTACCTTTTTGTGCAGCAGATAGGCAATGTCGAGGTTAAACGCAAGGCGTCCGATCTCTACGCTGTTTTTCATCGGGTTTTTGGTATCGGGAATCTGAACGCCTTCGATCGTCATTCCAAGCGGACTTAGCGTTGTGTGCAGACGATCGATCGTAACCTGATAGCCAATCGGAGCGGAGAGCGCCTCTTCGAGTTTGCTTTTGATCAGTTGATCGCTCAGAAGCCAAAAAACCGCAGCGACAAGACCGCCCAAAACGAGAAACAGCAGCAGCCCCCACCAGCGAATAATCCCCGCTTTTTTCGGCTCAGGTTTTGCCAAAAAGAGCTTCGCCACAGGGGTTTTGGAGATCACAAGGCGGTATTTTGCGACGAAAAAATTGAGCGTAAAAAAGAGCGGCAGAGCCAGAATCAGGCTCGTGGCAAACGCGCCCATAACCATCGTGTGGTTGTATTTGGTTAGGATCGACAAAGGGTTGTTAAATAGCGCCGTGAAAAACTCTTCGCCTGCGGGGTGCGTCAAAATCCAGTAGCCAAAACCCTCGATGATCGGATCGAAGCCGTAGCTAATGAGCGCAAAGATCGCAAAGCTGACGAAAAAGATGCCCAGATTGACATTGAGCAGAAACGCCAGCAAAATGATGATCAGATTGTGCGGCGCAAAAGTAGGCGTAAGCCCCACGAACATACCCAGCGTCAAGGCAAGCGTAACCTGCCACGGCGACTGATTGGAGTTGAGCGCCCTGATGAACTTCATAATGATCGCATACATAGCAGTTCCTTTGAAATGATTGTAGCAAAGGGCATAATAAACAGCCTCCTTGCTTGCATTCAAGAGTTTGCATATAGAATGAAGTGCGCAAACTAAAAAGGTTAGAAATGGGAAAAGAGTTTCTATATATTGGCAAACAAGATTGGTTAGACACGGATCGTTTGCACGACTTTGCATTTGAAGCAGGCGATGAGTCGTGCGACTTTCTCGTCTCAAACACGCCCGAAACGGCGGAGATTTACGCTGCGGAGATCGACTGGTTTTTGGCGCGTGCAGCAGGCGAGGCGGCGGCAAAAACGCGGATCGTTCGTGCGCTCTACGAAGCGCGGGCAATCGCCTACGATCGCGCCGAAATTGACAAAAAAATTGCGTACGATCACGCGATCTGCCAGTATCACGAAAAGGTCGGCGATAGCTGCGCCC
>BNUO01000125.1 GCA_025997415.1 Campylobacterota bacterium | reverse complement strand
ACGTCGATCTTACCTTTCTTTTTCGGCACGACAATATCGATGCCGAGTTTGGCGGATCGTTTGCAAAGCGACGTATAATCCGGGATCGGCAAGTCGAAACGCATCAAACCGAACACCCATTTTCCGAACCCTTCCGTCGTCCGGTACAGTTTACGGATCGTCAAAAGGGTTTCGATGGCGGGGTCGCTGTAAAAAAACGGGCGGCCTTGCAGTCCGTCGGGATTCTCATGACGCCATTCGTCGATCAATTCATCCGAAATCCAGAAGGTCAGATTGCCTCAATTGACAAGAGACTCGGTTGTATTTTGCCCGGTTTCTGATTTTGTACGTCGGTTTGGTCGTTTTCGACATGGTTTCCTCCGTGAAAAGTGTGTATGGAATGTTTCCTACTCTCCAATACAGCGAAAATCGCAAAAAAGACCATGTTTTTTCAATATTTAGTCAACAACGCCCCTTATGTATATCGATTGTCTTCTCGTTCCTTTTTGTCTTTTTCATGTTTTGTAGTTTATAAAATCCATCCATCTACACCAAGATCAATCAATACTTGTGTAGAACAACAAGACGGAACGTTCCACTCCGGTTTCAATGTTTTATACTTCCGGGCTATGACTTCTTCCATGAGTAAACCTCCTGGGAGAAGTCATACTTGTTTTGAGTTCGTTTGTAAAGGTTATTTATTTACAGGTGCTAACATGCCCCAAGTCAACTTATATTCGCTTTTCCATGATTTATCAAACAAACGCCCCTTCAAGATTGTCATTGTCCCGGTGCCCACCCAAGAATGTCAAGGCATTTATGTAGCCGTTGCAGCTTATCTCTTTCTTTAGCGTCCAAAAAATCATCATCTGTAAATTTGGCAATCACAACCGCAAAGATTTTCGCATGTATGGCACGTACTTGCTCAATGTCCAAATTCAAACGTTTCTTTTCTTCGTTGACCATCTCCAATTCGTCATCTGTGATCACAAGATCGGCGACAACGGTTTTCAACAAATCCCAATAAAAGGAAATCGGCTTGCGTTCTTGAGCTTTCTCCATCTTCGATGCCAGATCGACAGAGCGTGATTTTGTTTTTCCAAAAGCCATTAACCCAAGTTCATCCGCCGATGAAAGCGGTTCATAATCAAAACTGGTAAAAAATTTGTAATTTTTTTTCTGATAGGTTAGATCACCAAATGTTTTGATGTTTTTTGACAGGAATGATTCCGAGTAAGCCTTGAATAAATTGGCTGTAGAAAGTACGTCAGCCGATGCAATGTGACAAACTTCCATGTCGATGCCATGATTCTTACACGCCTCTCCAAGAGTACATTTACTTCCTATCCCAAGCAAAGGACGCATATACATCATACAAAAGTGTGGTGGTGTAATATTTATACCACTCCTTGAAAGTTCGTGTTCGAGAAACGGCATGTCGAAATAGACATTGTATGAAGAAACCACACTTCCCTTGATGGCGTTTACCAAGTCACCCGCAATCTCACGAAAATCAGGGGCGTCGGCAACATCATCGTCGGTAATCCCATGTATATCTGTTGCAGAAACACGTCGATTGGGATTGACAAGAGTATCATAAACAAGCGTCGGTTCTTTCCCAGGCTCAAGCCGAACGACAGAAACCTCAATCACACGGTCATATCCTTTGACAAGCCCTGTTGTTTCGAAATCAATAAACGAAATAGGCGTTTCATTGATTCTTTTATTGTAGATCAAGGTTATTCCTCCATTTCAATTCAATTTGCTTGCGTCAAATTGTGCTTTTCGTATGGTTTTGTCATGTTGACAAACAGTAAAACATCAATTTTATCCCTCCTTTCAACGGAATCAAGCGTCTTTTACGGAAATGTGGCCAAAAATCATTTTTTGGAGAAAAACAAAGAATTCACCTTACGATTGAGCTAAAAAGGTGTATAAACTACACATAGAAAGGAGGTGATACTTTGCCAAACAGCGAAAATCGACGTTTTAACCAAGTAATGCCCGTTGAAATGCATGCAAGGCTTGAAAAAGAGGTCAAATGTAGAGGTATGACATTAAATGGTTTTATTAACGCCGTAATGTCTGGGATTATTGTTTCAGAAGACAATAGACCTGTTGCAAAACTTTTATTTTCGTTATAATACAGTTATTGCGGGAGTCAACAGGCATCACGGAGACCAAAATGCAGCGGGTCGGGCATGCTCTGAAAATGAAAGATGAACAATTCAAACGTATTCTCGGAACGGCCAAAGCAGTGTTCCGGCAGATGCTGACCGTTCTTCAAATCGCTTACTCTTTTGCTCACGAAAAAGGCGGCAATGGAACATATCGCCGTTGATTACGGCGTTGACAAAGGAACCGTCCGCCGCTCCATCCAACGGGTTGAAGATGTTCCCGATACAAGCGGAATACTTGCATTGCCCGGCGAAGAAGTTCCTGGCGGCGAAAAATTGAAAGGCGAGGAATTGATTGTTGATGTAACGGAACATCCCATCGGGATACCGAAAAACAAGCGGCGTGACTGGTACTCCGGTAAAAAAAACGGCACGCGGTTAAATCGCGAATCGTGATTAATCTTAGGGCGTTTTTGATTTATCGCGTTCATCAGGACAAAGGCATGGCTCACGACTTCAAGTCGTGCGGGAATACGATATTGAAGTTGTTGATTATCGGCGTGATGTTATATGCCGACAGCCGTTATCAGGGCATTGCGAAAGTTCACGCGAATAGTGTCATACCGATTAACCTGCCTGCCCCCGCCTGTCGGACGGACAGGCGGGAGAAGAAAAAAGCACAAGGCGTTGTCGGAGGCGGAAAAGCGTTTTAATCACGAATTATCATCGAAGCGGGTGGCGGTGGAACACGTTAATGCGAAGATAAAAACGTTTAAGATCATGACGCATCCGTACCGCAGCAGACGCAGGAGACATCTGTCGCGGACAACGCTGATATGCGGTATTATAAACGCCGAAACACAAATTTGAGTCGCGCAACAGTCCTAGTATATGAACATTCGGTTTCAATCCAAGTGAGGTGTACACATGAGAACGTTTTCTCTTTTGTTTTTTACGATGTTTTACCTTGTCTGTCCGTTTGGAGTGACGGCACAGGCAACTTCTTCTCCGGTCAAACTCAAAGTGATGACGTTCAATATTTGGGTTGGCGGCGGAAAATCCGAAGAGGAAACCGCCAGGGTTATCCGGGAATCCGGTGCGGATATTGTCGGGATTCAGGAGCCGGTCAAAAACGGTGTCAATACTGCGGAAAAGATTGCCGAAAAGTCCGGTTGGTACACCAGCTCCAACGGAATGGTGATCAGCCGTTATCCCATTGTCCGGACCTCCGCAAACGGACGCGGCTGCAAAATTCAAATTGATGACAAACGCTTTGTTTGGATGTTCAACGTGCATTTGGGTCACTGTCCTTATGAACCGTATCAGTTGAACGGGATCCCTTATTGCGGTGCTCCATTCCTGGATACGGCGGAAGAAGCAGTTGCCTCCGCCTGGAAAACCCGAAGCGGCGTTGTGGAAGAGACAATTGCCGACATTAAAGACGCCCAAAAAGAGGGGTATCCGAT
>BNUO01000124.1 GCA_025997415.1 Campylobacterota bacterium | reverse complement strand
CTGCGCCCAAACGCCTTGCTTGACCTTGACGCGAACAACGGCAAAAAGCGATTCGCGCACGAATGTCATTGCGGGCTTGACCCGCAATCTCGTCTGTCATTCCGTGCGCTCCCCTCTGTCATTCTGAGGGAGCGAAGAGACCGAAGAATCTCAAGACAAACACTGATGTTTCGCTAACGCTCAACATGACAAGCTCCCCGTGCGTACGCTTCGTTTGCGCCCATCTTTGCAAGCAGAGGCTCTGTCGTTGAGACCACGCACCGATATGATCCATTACGACGCCAAACGCTCTACGACAATGCGTGAAACATACTCGTTGATCGACTCCGCGCCTTTGTCCGCGTTGTATCTGATCGTGTTTTCGACCTCTTTGGGCAGTCGTAGAGTTTTCAGCAACAGTTCGCCCTGCGCCTCACCAACGATCCGCCCCGCTTTTTCTGGCATTGCACCATCGTGCTTTGTCCAAATCACCCTCGCGCTTTCACTCATAAGACCTCCTCAAGCAGTTTTTCGTTGGCTGATGTAATCAAATTTGCATGTATAACAAAAACCTCTCCACTTTTGCCCGTGTCCGTGATCACCTCTAGCGCCCTCGCCTTTGAATCAAAGCCCAAAAATAGCAACTTTTTAGCCTCTGCCCGTATTTTGGCGATCACATGAGGTTATCGCTTGCGCGATCGGCTCCGCAAAAAAGCGTAAAAGCTAAAACAGTCGCGGTTGATCGGTTGGGGCAGCGAGTTTCAACACTTCGTAGCTTTTGATCGTGGCGATCCGCCCGCGAGCGGTGCGTTCCAAGTAGCCGTTTGCCAGCAGATACGGTTCGATCACCTCTTCGATCGTGCCGCCGTCCTCGCTTAACGCCGCGCCGAGCGTATTCAGCCCCAGCGCCTTGCCCCGCGCTTCGACAAGCAGCGTCAGCAAGCGAATATCCAGCTCGTCAAAGCCGTGTTCATTCACGCCCAGCGCGTCCAGAGCCACCTTTGCGCGGTCGTGATCGATCGTCTCCTCGCCCTCCACTTCGGCGTAATCGCGCACTCGTCGCAGCAGTCGCAGCACGATACGCGGAGTGCCGCGAGACCTTCGCGCGATCTCGTGCGCCGCGTTTTCGTTGATGGGCTTTGCGAGTTTGATCGCCGCGCGGGTTGCGATTTTTGCGAGATCGGAGGGCGAGTAAAAATCCATTCTAAAATGTGCGCCGAAGCGATCGCGCAGCGGGTTGCTGATCATTCCCGCGCGAGTGGTTGCGCCAATGAGCGTAAATCGCGGCAGGTCGATTTTGACCGTCTGCGCCGCAGGACCGCTGCCTATGATAATGTCGAGGCGAAAATCCTCCATCGCCGGGTACAAAACCTCTTCGATCGTGTGGCTGAGGCGGTGGATTTCGTCGATAAACAGAATGTCGCCTTCGGCAAGGTTGGTCAGGATCGCGGCTAGATCGCCCGATTTTTCGATCATCGGACCCGCCGTTGTCTTGATGTTTGCGCCCATTTCGTGCGCGATCAGATAGGCGAGCGTGGTTTTGCCAAGTCCCGGAGGTCCAAAAAACAGCAGGTGATCGATCGGCTCGCCGCGTTTTCGCGCCGCGTCAATAAACACGCGCAGGTTGTTTTTGATCTTGTTCTGACCGATGTAATCGTCCCACGCGCTAGGGCGGAGCGAAGCGTCCTCAACGCTATCAAAACTGACCTTTTCAACCTCTACGATGCGCTCCAATGGTGCCCTTTTTAGTGCTGCTGTGGCATTATTGTAGCAAAGCGCAGAGGTGAGTATGAAAGAGGCGGCAGGGCTGGAAAAAGCGACTTTGCAGAAGATCGAAGAGGTTGCGTCCTCGCTTGATCTCTCAAGTAGCGCGCGAACGATTATCAAGATCGGCGACACGACTGATCCCAAAAAGAAGACGCTGGAGCTGATCAGCGGCGAATGGGACACGAAAAAGCCGTGGTTTGTGATCGACGATGGCGGCAAGGTGTATGCGCTCACGAGCGTTGAGTCGTTTATGCGGTTTATCCACTCGCTTCACGCGGTTTCAAGCGAAAACTTTAGCCTCAAACTGGAAAAGGCGATCTGGCGCAACTTTCCGATCGACTTTGGCGATGTCTGGGCGGTTGCGATCGGCGAACTAGAGGGCAAACTCGCTGTCAATCACGACACGCGGATTTTGGAAGTGGATATTGAAACGCTGGTCGAACGGATACGCAAAGAGCACCCGAATCTGTTTTATCACCTCACCGACGAACCGATGGGACACTGATGCTGCTCAAAGCATTTTGGCTACGGCTTAAACAGTAGTTGCCTTGTCATTCTGAGGAGCGGAGCGACTGGAGAATCTCATTCCCTGTCATGTTGAGCGTTAGCGAAACATCTGTGTTTGCTCTTAGATTCTTCACTTCGTTCAGAAGGACAGGGAGAGCGCTCGGTATAACAGGGAGTGTTATATGGGCGACAAACTACGCTACTATAAACACAGCAAAACAGATGGCAAGGAGTAGCTATGAGAACCATCACGCAAACGATGAGAGCCGATCGGTTGTTGCCGATTATGGACATACCCGAAGAAATGCGGCAGACGAAGGTAAATGTCATCGTGATCCCGATCGCAGACGACACAGCCGTCTATCGTGCGCCTCCTATCGCGCCAGCGAGCAGAGCAGAACGCATTGAAAAAGCAAGGTCGCTTTTTGGCATTTTGCCATCAACAATCAGCGATGATGAGATACGGACAGAGAGATTGAAACGGTATGAAGATCGTTCTTGATACCAACATCGTAATTGACGCTATCGCCTCTCGCGCTCCATTTGACAAAGAGGCGCAGGAGGTTGTTGTCCTTGCGACTTGCGGCGCAATCCTCTCCGCAATCACGGCAAGCACCGCGAGCGATATTTACTATCTCACGCGCAAATATTATCGGAGTGCAGAAAAGACAGCCGCCGTTTTGCATCGGTTATTTGAGCTTGTCGATGTGATCGCGGTTGATAAATCCGATTGTCTTGGAGCATTTGATACCAGAATGGCGGACTACGAAGATTCGTTGCTTGCTGTGTGCGCCCTAAAATGGAACGCTGAACTGATCATCACGCGCAATATCAAAGATTTTGCACATTCGCCCGTGCCTGCGATCACGCCGAGCGAGTTTCTGAAACGATACAACACTGCTTCGTTGACTCCATAGCCTAGTGTGCCGATCTGTCGTTTCTATCATCGCACTCTCTCGGAGACTTAAAAACACATTAAACTTCCGCTTTGTGGTTTGCAAAAAAATCGCCGATAGTAACATACGAGCTAGTTTTTTGTTGGCGCGGAATGAGATTCTTCACTTCGGCTTAGAATTGTCCCTGCCAATCATTTCGATGACACTTTTCGCTAGAAAAGGGTCATCGAAAGGAAACAAAGATGTTCAGTGCAAAAGAGGACAACACAGTCGTAAGAGAGCGTGTAAAGAGGCTTCGTGCTTTGGTAGAGGAGTATGAACAAGTAAAGGACAAAGAAAGAAACGGGTGATAAAAAACTTCATCTTGGCTTTAATAGAGGAATACGAGCTGGTAAAGACAAAGAAGCACCCCACCATTCGCTTTGCCTCTGATCTGTTCAAGATATA
>BNUO01000123.1 GCA_025997415.1 Campylobacterota bacterium | reverse complement strand
TTATATCTGTCTACGCATGCCTTATTTGTCTGTTGAGCTGGTCCTTTTAGCTCAGCTATACTGCCCTGCCATGTCTGCCAATTTTCTCCTCCTGTCTCTTTTACAACCCATCTATCGCTTATCCCGTCCTTTATATAGACTCCTGCTCCAACTGCTCCTGCGATCGCCAGCAACACTACCAATGCAATCGTCTTTGATCCTCTGCGGCTCTTTGAAAAACGAATTGGTTTTTCAATAAAATAATATGTAATGATTGCCAAAACTATTGAAGCAAACACTAGTGCGATCATGAACATCATCGGCGGTTCAGCGCCAAAATAAGTCCATAGTGCAATACGAAAACAGCTGATCAAACTCCAATGCCACAGATACAACGGATAGCTGATCAGTCCTACAAACACAATCGGCTTAAGCGAAAACAGATAGCGATTGACGATCGACTCCTTGCCTGCGGCGATAAACAGTACTGCTCCGATCACAGGCATTAGAGCTTTGTAACCAGGAAAGTTCTTGTCGTTGATTGTCCATATAGAGGCTATCAGTAGTATCAGACCAACTGTTCCGATCGCAGTTGCCCATTTGATCGATAGTCTGTCAAGCGCTCCTTGCTTTGTGAAATATGCAAGTATCACACCTGCCAGCAGCTCCCAGAACCTCGTAAAGGGCATATAGAAGTCCAGCTCAGGGTTGCTTACAAAGAACAGCAGGTTTAGCGCAAACGACACGACAAACAGAAGTATCAACGATAGCGCTAATCTGTTGCGCACCTTCCATAGCAGATAGATAATGATCGGAAACGCCAGATAGAACTGCTCTTCAACACCTAATGACCATAGATGAAGCAGCGGTTTGGTGTGCGAGGCTGTGTCCCAGTAACCAGACTCGAAGTAGAGCACAAAGTTCGATACAAATGTTGCGCCGCCTAGTATATGCTTACCCAGCCTTGCGTAATCATCAGGAAGCAGGGCAAACCAACCGAATACAAGAACTGCAACCATTACAACGATCAGAGCGGGAAGTATGCGCAGGATTCGCCGTTGATAGAAGTTGATAATGCTAAAGTTGTTGTTCTTGAGGTTGTCTAAGAGTATGCCGCCAATCAGAAAGCCTGAAATGACAAAGAATATGTCTACACCGATAAAGCCCGCTTTGATCCAACCCGGAAAGTAGTGGTAACCAACGACTGCTAATACTGCAAATGCTCGTAAGCCATCGATGTCTGGACGATAAGCCGTTTGCTGATCGCCAGCGATCTTAAACGAATTGTGAATTAACGATCGTAAGAGATTTAAGAGCTTATTAGTGTGTGTGTGTGTGTGTGTGTGCATTTTTAGTTATCATTGTTAAGTATTCTTTAATGTTGAGTTTTGGGAACGGGAATTGTAACGAAGGGAGGTTGAAGGTGGATGGAATGGGAATGTGGCGCTTGTTTGTGTTGGGTTGAAACCCAGAACGCGAGGCAACAAGAACACGGCGCGTCCGTGATCGCGCAGAAATACCAAACAGTTGATATTTGCCTTTCGCTGTCTCGCTCTTTGAACCCACGCGCAACGCCATCGATTGCGATGGTTTTTGCCACCAGCGCAAACGCCGATTTAATGCGGCTGTGCCGTTCCCTACCGCGTAATGCACATACAAACAGATAGGAAAGTATTAAACTTGTAGCAATAATTGTCGATGAACTGACAAGATTTTCCGCTTAAGGAGTAAGAAATGAAACGGCTTGATGTTTATTACGAGATTTGGAGAGCATTTGGCAATTCAAGCATATACGAGGTACAGAAAAAAGCTGGGAATCGCACTATGTTTTATGCACCGCTGTGTTTGCTTGCTTTTCTGTCGCTCGTTTGGGGAATAAATAGGACATGGCAATTTTGTGAGTCTGTGTATATAGATATTATGTTTTATATTGTCGTAGCATCGCTATTGGCGTGGTTTGTGTATTCTGCTGATGTTACTACAAAATTTTTTAAAAATAAATATCGAAAAGATGCTTTATTTTTTAAACAAAACTCTAAAAATTGGAAGGGTGAGCGATTTTTATTGTTCGCAGAAAAAATCAAAGATCTTGTTTTTGATATTAAAAAAATCAAAGAGCGGATAGATAAAGAGGCGGAACTCACAAGTCGTGATTTTATAAACCCAGTGCACAAACGCATAGTAATCCCAATAATACTAGCACTCATTACAACAGCGCTTGGGCTTCTGATGAACGATCCCAAGATCGCAATTTTTGTTATCATCTTAGCCGCGATCTTGCTGGTATTAATTAAGATTGCTGCAATAATATTAGACTCAAAAGAAACTCGCGCAAAAGAACTAAGACTGTTCTTGTTTTGGTACGAAATATATGAAAAAGAATTATTTGAAGATCGTTTGCAGTCTGACAACGAAGCTGATGAAACACAAAACGATAAGGTAGATTCCTGCCCATCCAGTGAAGAAAAGAGGGAAAGCTAGTTCTGTTCTTGTTATCTAAGCAATGATCCTTTTTCACGATCGGCGTCTGGCGAATATATGGCTAATGGACAAATGTAGTGGGGTTTTGCCTGTTTTTTGCCCTCGATCTGCCTACGTCCGAGAAAATCATCAGACATTCCGTTGTGGTTTCTAAGTCTATTTTTAAGTGCTGAGATGACGATCCGTAAATAGCACACTTTTTTGACATTCATTTCAAAATACCCCCAATGGGGATTTGAGCATTACATTTGTCTATTAGACCTAATTGTCTATCATATCTATATTCTTCACCGCACAAAATTGGTCATTACTTTTGGTTCGGTGGGGGGTTCGATCGCGCTATTATTTTCACGCATTTTCAGTAGCCACGCCATATTTTTTCCAAGCACCTGCATTGTCTGCACACCTTCTAAATCTTGCTCCGCTTCGCCCACAAGTCGTCCATGAATGATATTCCAATAATTTGATGTCGCAACGATCATTTCTGAAAGCGAAAAATAGTGATTTAACGCATTAAAAGTCATTGTCCCTCCACTGCGGCGTACTGCCACTACCGCTGCCCCCACTTTGTGTCGAAACCAACCACCGTTTGCCGATGCGACAAAAAACGCGCGATCGATAAAACTTTTCATCGTTCCCGCAATGCCTGAATAATATACCGGGGGAACCCAGAATAATACCGTCAGCTTCACGCATTTTTGGCAGCGTTTCGTTCAAAATATCTTTCGTAAAACTGCACTTGCCATCTTGATTTTTACCACACTGTCCGCAAGCGACACAGCCGTGAATATATTTCGCGCCAATGTCGATAATTTCAAAGTCAATTCCCTCTCTCTCTAGCGCCTCGCCTACCGCATTTAACGCAAATGCTGTATTGCCGTTGCTGCGCGGACTGCCGTTGTTCGCGACTACTTTCACTGTTGATCCTTTGCCAGATTTTATCCAACAATCAATTGCGGTCGAGGTGTGTCAAGATATTGTTTGCTAGAATACCAAGCGAAAAACTTGACAATGCCAGCGGGAATTGAGAATGGTGAGAAATGTCCTTAAAAGATGAGTTAATACAGCAAGCGCACGAGCTTGGCGCGGCGATCGTAGGCTTTGCCGATGTCAAAAGTTGGGAAACGCACCGCGAAACGCTCCCAA
>BNUO01000122.1 GCA_025997415.1 Campylobacterota bacterium | reverse complement strand
TGAAGGACACTTTTCAGCACTTAAAAATCAACTTAGAAACCACAATGGGCTATCAATGGCCAACAAGATGAAGATGATAGATGATTTCCTTGGATCGTAGGCAGATCGAGGGCAAAATGGACGGAAAAACAGGAGAAAAAGCATTATGTTTGGGTATTGGACATAACTTTTTGCCATGCACATACGATATACCCGTGAAAGCTGCTGTTTCTAATACATTCAAGTCCAATGCAAAACACTTGATCGGCAACCTGAACTTTGCCTCCGATAAATGTGAATGATGGTAATATCTGTTCTTGCCTCCGTTCATCACTGTTTATTGCATACGCCGTGTGTGGAGGGGAGTTAAAGGTTATGAGAGCCCAAATATTTTTATGTACTAAGACCCATTATGGCTTGCATGTGGATAGAAAAATACAAAGAGACGCCGCCTATGGAATTTGAAAAACTATTAGAACAAATTACCGATAAAGCATTGCTGGATAAAATCAATGAACTATTGATAAGGAAAAGAAACGGAATAGAGATGGGGCTAGAGCCAAAAATCGAAATAATAAATAATTTTGTAGACGATGCATTGAAGCATTTTGAAAATGTGATAAATATATTTAATACAGAAAAGAAACCAGAGCAAAAGATATTAGAGGAAGGCTTTGTAAAAATAATAGACTATGTCGAAAATGCCAATTTCTTTTCCATAGCAAACTGAAAAGCAAATTGAAACGAGCGGCGGCGGGAAAAAGCAAAAAGCAAAACCGCCGCCCGAAAACTAAAACTCCTCGAAACCCCTTACCCAATCGCCTGTTTTAGATCCGCGATCAGATCAACAGAGGCTTCCAGCCCGATCGAGAGCCGCACTAGCCCCGGTGTGATTCCGCAAGCCGCTTGCTCCGCATCGGTGAGCTGCTGGTGCGTGGTGCTCGCCGAATGGGTGATGATCGACTTGCTATCGCCGATATTCACCACGCGGCTGAAAATCTTGGTCGTGTTCAAAATCTTCTTCGCAAACTCCAGATCGCCCACCTCAAAGCTGATCAGCCCGCTCGCAGCACCCGCAAGATACTTTTTGGCGTAGCCGTAGTTCTTGTCGCCTTCGAGCAGCGGATAGTTCACCGACTTGACCTTCGGGTGCGTTTTGAGCCACTTGGCGATCGCAAGCGCACTTTCGCTATGCCGCGCGATGCGCAGATTGAGCGTTTCCAGCCCCTGAATAAACAGCCAGCTCGTCAGCGCCTGCGGGATCGCACCGA
Source organism: Campylobacterota bacterium (assembly GCA_025997415.1). Lineage (GTDB taxonomy): Bacteria > Campylobacterota > Campylobacteria > Campylobacterales > SZUA-545 > JAIRKM01. The sequence goes on along the minus strand of BNUO01000122.1, from coordinate 2,486 downwards.
TGTCGCGAGCGAGGCTGAGGCGCGCACGAAGCGTGAAAAGCGGAAACGGAAGCTGCGCATAAACCAGCCCGTGATAGCTCGGATCGGGTTCGTTGAAGTGCGCATATCGCGGATTGCCGATGAGCAGATCGTTGAGATTTGGGCGCTCCACGATGATCCCGCCGATGCCCAGCCCCTGCCCGCTCGTGTATTTGCTCAGGCTATGCACGCTCACATCGACGCCCCAATCAAACGGGCGAAACAGATACGGAGTGGCTACAGTATTATCCACAATGGTTAATATTTTGTGCTTTTTGGCGATCGCCACAATCGGCTCCACATCGGCAATGTCGATCGACGGATTGCTGATGGACTCAAAGACGATCGCGCGGGTTTTGCCATCGATCAGCGGCTCGATCGTGCTCGTATCCTGCGGGTCAAAAATGCGCGCTTCGATGCCAAATCGTTTAAGCGTGTGCTGCGTGAGCGAGAGCGTGCCGCCGTAAATCTTGTTTGCAACCAAGATGTTTTCGCCGCTCGCCGCCGCGTTTGCGATCGCATAAAAGACCGCCGCCGCGCCGCTGCTGGTGGCAAGTGCCGCCGCGCCGCCTTCGACCTCTGCGAACCGCCCCTCCAAAACGCCCGTCGTCGGGTTGTTCAGCCGCGAGTAGATGTTGCCAAGTTCGCGCAGTGCGAAGCGGTTAGCCGCCGTTTCCGCGCTGCCGAATTCGTACGCGGTTGTCTGGTAGATCGGCACCGCCATCGTGCCTTCGCCGATCTTGTTGTCGTAGGCGGCGTGGATTGCCGCTGTTTCGGGTTTCCAGCTTTCGCTCATCTTGTTTCCTTTGTGTATTGATTTACTCGACAATAATTCTACCGAATTAAAACTGATAGTTGAAACTTCATATTGCGGATCGCCTCTGCGCGGTGCGAAATGCTCGCTTTGACCGCGTCTGGCAGCTCGCCCAGCGTCTGATCGAAGCCGTTTGGGACGAAGATGGGATCGTAGCCGAAGCCGTTTGTGCCGCGCGGCGTGGTGATCGCTTCGCCGTAGAGCCAGCCGTGCGAGACGAACTCGCCCGCGCCGCAGACAAGCGCGATCGCGGCGGTGTAGTGTGCGCCTGAGCTGCTTGCGCCCTGCGCTTTGACGGCGTCGATGAGCTTTTGCAGGTTTTCGCCGTCGCTTGCGCCCGCGCCCGCGTATCGTGCGCTGAAAATGGCGGGTGCGCCGCCGAGCAGATCGACGCAAATGCCGCTATCGTCGGCGAGGACGAATGGGGGGTGATCGTGGAATTTGGCGTGATCGCTGGGTGTTGTGTGGTTGTGGAGTTTGGCGTGATCGCGGAGTGCTGCGAAAACCGCGCGGGCTTTGATCAGCGCATTTTCGGCGAATGTGCTACCGTCTTCTACGATCTCAAACGGCGCGATCAGATCGCTATACGCTTGTACCGTGTGCGGCGCTAAAAGGTGTGCGATCTCCCGCACTTTGTGCCTGCTGCCGCTTGCTAATATGATGTGCATTTTGTACCTCACTTATAACCAAAAAAGTATTATAGTTAAGGTTGCGAGTGGTGATCGCAGAGGATTTAGACCAAAGGAGAACAGGTGTCGGCAACTGACGATATGACATATTCGGACGCGATCGAAGCAGTGATGGCAAATAATAACTATTTCGCGCCGCTAAAACTACTATATAAAGAGATATGGAAATACAAAAACAGATCAAAGATCGTCGGAAAAACAGTCAATAACACAATTCAAGAGCGAGTTCAGCGCGATAAACGATTTATCAAAATAGGACTTGGCGTATATGCGCTTGCAGATAAAATTCATCTGCTAGAAAAATCGGCAGTTCCCACAAATGACAAAGATCGGGCAAAAACTCGCCATATTGAAATGCAAGGAATGCTGCTTGAGACAGGAAACTCAAAAAATGATGTTGAAGAAACATATACAAATGATAAAAAATGCGCGTTTAATAATAAATCACTAGGCAGTCTGGCGACGCTTAAAACAGTACCGCCATTTACCTACGAAAAAATTGTTAAAGAAAGTGTTTCGTTTATGGATGTAGTATGGTTTAATCAGCGCGGTTTTCCTTCTAAAGCGTTTGAAGTTGAAAGCTCAACAAACTTTCGCGATGCTTTTGTCAAATTTATGGAGTTGCAGGACTTCATCACAGAGTTTTGTTGTGTTTCGCCGCTGGAAAGAAAAACCAAATTCGATCGTGAATTAGATAAAACAGCATTTTTGCCCATACGCAATCGCGTACGCTTTTTGTCATACGAAGCGATCGAAAGCGACTACAAACATAGCCTAGAAAGAACACATATTTAGCGCGTTAAGCCGATAACAGCCGCGAGTATGCCGCCAGCAGAACTGTGCAAGCCAGCCATTTCGTTGACTCTTTTCGTTTTGCTTAGCATAGCGCGTTAGCGCTATGCTATCTCCTCTTTCGCTTCTAAAATCAGCTTTCACTCTATCTCTTCTTTCATCTCTCTTCTCCC
>BNUO01000121.1 GCA_025997415.1 Campylobacterota bacterium | reverse complement strand
GCATGGCCAGGGTTTGCGGGGAAATGACGCCGTGATTGAGAAGGATTTCATCGGCTTTGGCTTCATTGAGACGGTCACGGACGGCCAGCATCGGCGGTACCGCTTGAATGATGACACGCTGAAACACGTCTTCCGGCAAATGCCCGGCATGAATTTTATTGCGGATCACCCGGCGCATCACGCGGAGATCGTCTTCGATCATTTCATACTGAAGCCGTTCAAACATCCGGACGGCGGGACCTTCGGCGATCATCGTTGAAGCGTAATTGGAGTTGGAAGCGTCGCTGGTGAGCATGAACTCCGGCATGACCAGCCGTGAGGCAATGGCCCGGAGTTCCGCCTGCAAGACCGTGACGTAGCGTCCTGCATCAATCGCGGCGACCGGAAACTGATAATCAACACCGTTGTGCGCATCAATGATTGTTCCCGGCGGAAACTGCTGGACGTTTTCATTATTCGGGGTTTGCATTGATTGACTCTGCACATAACGGCGGATGGATTCGCCGGACGGTGTGCCGTGTTTGCGGATGAGCGCGATTGCCGACTGGATTTCGGCCACAACGCTCATGTTCCGAAGGAGTTTTTCCGCACGGCGGAGATTTTTGCGGACCGGTGTGAAAATCGGAAGACCGCGTTTGACATTTGTATCGACATTGGCCTTGCGGTGTTGGATTTGGCTGTCTTCAACAAATTGCCCGTCAATCCAGCAGCCCTCGACATGTTCGACATCATTGGGAAGTGTTTTGATACCGAACCGGCAATGAGGACGGTCTTCCAATTCCGGCGGCGTTTGCACCTGATCCGGTTCGACGAAACGGACAAGAGTGTCGCCGTCATTTCCGGAAAAGAACCGCAGGAAGACTTCACCGTCGCGGTCGCGCCGGCGCATGATTTCCTGTTGACACCTGTGCCAGTGGGTTTTGCCGATGAAATCATCAAGCACCGCCTGGGTTTTCTCGGCAATGACCGAGTCCGCATCCGTTCTGGGAACCGCATGATATTTATGACCGTTGCCGATGACAAAGTTGATCCGGTTCTCAATGGCATTGATTGCAAACTCATTGTTCTGTACAAGATCACGGCACTGACGCCGCAATTCGGCAAGCGGTAACTCGGAAAATTGCGTCCCCGATGTGTCAATCGGCAGCCATTGTTCCGGATCATCGTCAAAATATGGAGAAAGGATTGACTCAAGGATTTGTTTTAACATTGGAGTGAGATGGGGAAAATGTGAGTGGTGGCAGGTGATACAGTTTTCCGAAATCAAATGTCCATGAACGCACAAGACATATTAGGACGTTATACTGTAATCGGTATGGATTTAACGCTTCGTGTGACACAGAACCGCGTCCTCGTTGGGACGTTCGCCTTGTTCTCGCGGGAAATTTAAAGTAGCTTGAGTATATATATTGCCATGGTCACAAAAATTTAACCCGGTTCCAAGCCGTTTTGCCCACGAATATCACAGCTTCCTTACCTTCGGACGGTCGCTGCTGTCTAAACTTTTATGTCCGGACCAATATACTCTGCGTGGGAGTTTGACCACTCTACGCAAGCGGATGGGGACTTTTTATTGGCCGGTACTACTTATTTAACAGCATTTCGATTAATCGGACGGCCATTTCCAGTGCGTCGGGGCCGTCGTCGTGACCAGCGGCAGGGAAGGTTTTTAGCTGTTCGATAAGCAACTTCGTCATCGGCGAATGTGATTTGAAACGGATTCTGCGTCCGGCCAAAACCGGTCCCAGGCGGCGGATACGCAGTATTTTGTTGAGGCGGTTTTCCATCGGGTACGGCACAACATGCGGCAAACCGTTTTCACGGAACGCCCGTTCAAAATCATCACACATCAAATGCTGGAACTGATTCACTTCGACGCCGAATACGTCCGGCTGAAACCGGCGGTATAACCCGACACCGGCTTCGACAATTTCCGCTATCGGGCGTCTTGCGAGGTCGGCATCGGCGTAATAAATTCCGTCTGAATCAAGTGCAAGCATGATGTAGGCGGAGTAATCCCCGCGTGAGGCGTCGGTTCCTTTGCTGGGATCGAGCGTCATGGTCTTCACGACGATGTTGTCCGGAAGTTTTTCATACCAGATTGGACCATCGAAGTATGTTTCCGGCCATTCACAATGTTCAGGATTGACCGGCGAGTTCTGTTTTTCGCGTTCAAAAGCCGTTCGACCGCTTTCAGCCCGCATTTTCATGAGCGTGAGGAGGTCTTCCAGTTCCGGCCAAAGGAGAACCGCCCCGGCATGAAGTTCCGTTTGATGTTCATTGTAAAATCGTGCGGCTTTTTGAGCTGCGTTATGGTCACTTGTTTGCGAGTAAAGGCTCTCCCATTCCTCCCAAAGAGGCATGTTGTCCGGCCAGTGTTCGATTGCCCGAAATGTCCGCGAAATCCAGCCGGGACGTTCCGTCAGTTCAAATCCGATGGCTTCACGGTGCAAAGCTGTCGCAAGATTCAGGACGTTGGTTTTATTGTTTCCGGCTTTCATGACGCTTCCGTGAAACCAGCTTCCGGAATGTTCCCGGACTGTTGCCGAGATGATATGTCCATCGTTTTGCAAATCGTCGCAAATGATCAAACTCGGACGATGTTCACGGTGCCTTCTGCCGCGGAGTCTTTGACCGGTTCCGTAGGCTTCAATGACGGTGCCGTTTCTCAACATGATTCCGCCGGACCGCCAAACGGGACCTTTGCCGAAAGCCTCCGGGTAGGTTTCACGTATTTTTCCGTTTTCGGTCAATTCGTTTTTGATGTTGTCCAAATGGGTATAAGCCTGCGACCGTGTGTCGGAGATAATCCAGATATAAGGTTCTTTTCCGTGCAGCGCTTCACGTAACGGATAAGCCAGTGTTCCAATAGTAGATTTCGCTGAACCTCGCGGAGCAAGGATGTTCATCTTAACGCTCCGATTCGAAAAAACAGTGTCGAATTGTTCCGCAAGCCAAAGGTGCATCCGCGACGGCGGCTTCTGAAAATGATTCGGTAAAAAACATTTGCCCCAGTCAATGAGGTTTTCCCTTTGCAAAGGATCGGCTTGCCGTAACCGCTCGTGATGCCGGTGTCTCACGAAACCGGTCAAACCGCCGAACAGGTGATCCAATTGATTCCAGGGGAGATCAAACCGGATAAGACGGGATTTGGGGGAATTTTTCCGCGGCATGGTTCACAGATTAGTAATCAGGATTTTTTGTTCAAGAGGAGTTTTTGGCCACCCGGAGATTGATGCGGTTTTTTACAGTCCCGCGGAGATGCAGAATTCGCAGAGGTTTTTTGTTGTGTTTTTTATTTAGTTGATCTATTTCAAGGAGGGGACTATACCGTAGTCGGTATGGACATAAGCCTTCGGTATCAATGAAACACCCTGCGTTGCAGGGTTTAACAAATCAAGCCGCAATAATTTAAAGTAGCTTGAGTATTAACTTCCCAAGGCGTTGCCCCGGGCTGATATGCGTTGCCCTTTCAGGGTAAAAACAGCCCCCCCCCTCCACGGTCGGGAAATTGCGTTCATCCGTGAAAATACGCGGTCAAACCCCAAAATAGCCGTTTTCCGCATTTATACCGCAGCCAGTAAGGCACATTGCTTCGCGTTCAACGTAACCGTCTTCCGTCATTCAAAATTAACAATTTGTTCCCACGCAGAGTATATATTAAATGGCCATATAAATTTAAATATATTTATTTGTAGTGAGTTGTAGCAAAATAACAAAAATATAGTTTACAGATTGAGCACCTAAAGATAGAGAAA
>BNUO01000120.1 GCA_025997415.1 Campylobacterota bacterium | reverse complement strand
CTGTATCCGCAGATTCTTGCGTTTTCGTTCGATGAGCAGTTTGCGCGGATCAAGGGCGTAAAAACCGATAGACTTTTTGTGATGATGCTCATCTTCGCATCGCTGACGATCGTAATGGCTATACGCCGAATGCGCCACGCCGCCGCTCAAAAACACCATCCGATTGACCACAACCAGCGTTCCTACGATCCCCAGCGCCGCGCCCAGCAGCACGGAAGCTACGATCGCGTTTTGCACAAACGGATAGCTAAGCGCCTCAACCATTTTCGTCCTTCGGCGCAAGTTGATCAGCAAGTTGATCGATCTGCAAGATTCGATCCGCGCCGCCAAGCAGCAGCCGATCGTGGCTGACACAGACGATCGTCAGCTTCTGTTTGAGTTTAAGCAAAAGCGCCGAAATCGCCCTCTGTCCCGCCGCGTCAATGCTCGCCGTCGGCTCGTCCAGCAGCAGCAGCTTCACGCCGCCGATTAGTGCGCGGGCGATAAACACGCGCTGCCGCTCTCCGCCAGAAAGCGCACCGATTAGCCGCCTTGCCAAATGCTCCGCGCCCACAGTCTCCAGCGCCTTCACCGCCTCGTCGTGTGCCGCCTGTTTGCCAACCTTTTGCCCCAAAAATCCCATCTTCACCACATCGATCGCCATAATCGGAAACGAGCTGTTAAAGCTGGTCTCCTGCGGCACATAGCCCAGCGCCGCGCCGCACGATCGCGGGTCGTTTCCAAACACCTCGATCGCCCCTTTGTGCGGCAGTAGCAGCCCGGCGATGAGTTTTAAGAGCGTCGATTTTCCACAGCCGTTTGCGCCCATTAGCCCCAAGTAGTCGCCCTCCTCTAGCTCAAAGCCGACTCCCTCCAGCACCCAGCGCCCGTCGCCGAAAAACGAAACTTCATCAACTTTTAGCGCGATCACCAAACGCCTTTACCAGCTCATCGGCAACCGTTTTTAGCGTCGCCGTCAAATCGCCGTTGATCAGATCAATTTCGACAATTCGCGCCCCGATCGCATTCGCCACCATCTGCGCCGTTTTGCTGTTGTAACCTCTTTCGACAAAGATCACGCTTGTACCGCTGGCTTTGGCAGTTTTGATCATCTCCGCAAGTTGCGCGGGTTTCGGCTCTTTGCCCTCAAACTCAATCGATCGTTGAATCAGCCCAAAATCGTGGGCGAAATAACCAAGCGATGGGTGAAAAACGAGAAACTCGCGCCCCTTAAATGGCTTCAACTTCTTAGCGATCGCGTCATTCAAACTCTCAAGTTCGCGCTCCAGCCGCGCAAAATTCGCCTGATACTCTTCGGCATTGGCGGGATCGTGCTTGGCAAACGCCGCCGCGATCGCACGCGCTTGCGAGATGATCAGACGCGGCGAAAGCCAGATGTGCGTATCGATCGAATGATCATCGTGATCGTGCTCCTCAAAGCCTATCTTTTCGATCGCGCTGTCCGTCTGCACAAAAACCAAGTTTTTGTTTTGCGCCCTAAACCGCTCCTGCCAAACGCTCTCAAACTCCACGCCGCAGAGCAGATACACGGCGGCGGTACTGAGCGCGATCATCTGCTTGGGCTTTGGCTCAAAGGTGTGCGCCGTCGCATTCGGCGGCTGCATAACGACAACGGTTGCCAGATCGCCCGCCACGCGGCTTACAATCCAGCGCTGCGGCTCAATGCTCACCGCAACCGTCAAATGCGCCAACAGCGGCATTGCAAACAGACACCAGACTATAAGTTTCATTCGCGTGCCTTATAAAAAGTGGCGGATCATAACAAATTAGAATCACTTTTAATCCCCAATCGTGTATCCTAGCGGATTGGTTTATCAAACGCTAAGTCAAAGTTAGGAGTATGCATTGCGTTATCGCCTATCGTTTGTGCTTCCCCTGTTGTTAATTTCATCTCTTTTCGCAGAACCCAAGAATCCTGCGTATATCGACGCAAGGTCTGCGTCCCTGCCGCCAAAGCAACCCGCCAATCCGCTCTATGTCAATGCAAAGGCTGCTCCCGTTGTTCCAGATAATCCAGCTTATGTCAATGCCAAGAGCGTAAAACCAGCGGCAACAAATAAGACAGTAGCAACAAACAAAACGCCAAACACGAAAACCGCCACAAACACGATCACAGTAGCAGCGAACACGCAAACCACAGCGACACCAACAACCACGATCGCACCAACCAAAACCCCGACAACCAAAGCGCCAACAACCACAACAAACAAAACAACACCAGCCGCAACTCCCAAAAACACTCCCGCTCCTTCTCAACCATCAAGCCTCTCCAAAGAGATTCCTACCGATGTTCGCGCGGGCGTTGTTCTGCTCCAGCAGAATAAAAACAGCGAGGCTTATGAGTTTTTCACCAACGCGCAGGCAATCAAGAGCGATGATGAACGCATAAACTTCTACTTAGGATTGTCGGCTATGCGTCTGCAGCGCTATGAGGAGGCGATCAACGCATTCGATCGTGTTTTGATCAGCGAGCCAGATCATGTTCGCGCTCGTTATGAGATGGCTCGCTGTTACTTCCTGCTCAAAAGCTACGACTACGCCGAAGAACACTTCCGTGCCGTCTTGAAGATGCGCGTTCCCGCTGAAGTTCGCAGCAGCTCCGAACGCTATATGGCAATGATCGACTCGTTCAAACACCGCCACCGCTTTAGTATTGCGCTGCTTGGCGGCGTTGGATACGACAGCAATGTCTATAACTCCACAGACGACTACATCATCTCGCCCGGAACGGTGATCAATATAGGCGGCTTTCCATTTGTCTTAGACGGTCGAAAAGGCGAGACACAGAGCGACTACACGCATACCGAGATGTTACAACTTGGTTACAGCTACGATATTGGCGATATAGGCGGACTTGTCTGGCAAAACTCACTCACGGCATATTCGCTTAACTACTTCGATAAAACGGAAAACAACATTCTCTACGGCTCATTGACCACAGGGCTTCGCTACCGCACCGACAACAGCCGAGTTTATGGAGCGCAAGGTTTCTACGATCGCGTCTATGTCGATCGCGAGGGCTACACGACAACACAGGGTTTCAAGGCAAACTATATGCGCGTGATCTCCTCCATCGGCGATATGATCGACATTGGCGCAACGGTTGGCAAGAAAAACTATGACGATGACAAAGAACGCGATGCGACGATCGCCGAACTCACAGGCGGCTGGCAGCGATATGGCAACTCAAAGGCGTATGGCGTTAGCCTATCAACGGGAAGCGAAAGCAAAGCAGAGCGCATAAACTCCAACCGTAACTACTACTCAATCAGCGGCTTTTACAGCTACAACTTCACCGAGTCTATGGTTGGCACGGCGCAACTTTCAGCAAGGAGTACCGACTACAAAGGCGAGTATATGAACGAACGCTTAGCCGTTGTTCAGCGAACGGACACGCTCGCAGCCGTTTCACTCAGCGCCGCATATCGTTTCACTCCATCTCTACGGCTAAACGGCAGTTACGGCTACCAAGCCAACGACTCCAACTCTAAGCCGTTTGAATGGACAAAACACCAAGTGGGGATCAATCTACTATGGCAACTATCAAATTGAGGGTGCTTTTTCCCCCGAAATTGGGCTATACTCTACAGATCAGATCGGGAGGCACACTATGAGACTCTTTAGACTGCTTTTACTCTTTATCATCAGCGCAGTTTTATCATTTGCAGCAGCAGGTAAGTTTGCCGCAGTAGGTGGTGAAGTTACTATCCAGCGCAATGGCTCAAAGCTCGTTGCCATATCGCTGCCAGCCGCCTGTGAGTTCGGCGATCGTCGCATCGCGTTCTTTGTCATCGTCATAGTTTTTCTTGCCAACCGTTGCGCCAATGTC
>BNUO01000119.1 GCA_025997415.1 Campylobacterota bacterium | reverse complement strand
CGGCGAAATGCCCGCCGAGTTTGAGAACCTTAATGACGCAAAAGAGGCGATGGCGCTGATCTCACAAGCGCTCACATTTTTGCGGCTAAAACGAGAGGCGTTACAGCACGATATCGATCAGACGCGCAAGCTGATCGCATACCAAAAGCTCCAAGTTGGCGAACGGATCGGGCACTACGAGTTTGTAGGCTAAAGCCGCACGACAGCTAATTTGTTAGCGCGATCGCAAAAATTGCGCTGTATATCACCGATCCCGCGTAACGCACAGTCGGTGTGATCGCCAAGTTTGGTATGCCAAGTTGCGTTGACGCGCTGCCACCCACGCGAAGATCAGAAAATAGCCGAAGTTTGAAGGCAATATCGGCGATCTTAAATAGCACGATCGAAAGCATAAAACCGTTCATATGATCGCCAAAAACCGCGTAGGCGATCACCAGATAGAACGAGTAGTGCGCAAGCCAAAACCGAAGCGGGCTTTGCGACCAGATCGCTTGCAGATTGGTAACAAGCTCGTCAAAACTGTTACCTTTTTGCAAGTTCGCCTCGATCACCTCTACGAAAAACAGCAGCAAAACATCAAAAAACCAACTTTCCATCACCGCACTATAACAAGGAATAACTATTGCTTACAATTTGGCAATGACTCAAAGGAGTAGCAGTATGGACATATCAAGAGTTGCGGCAAGCGCGTTTATCCACTCGCAAGCAGTGGCACAAAAAGAGCATACGGCGGAGATCAAGCCAGTAGCGACAGAGCTAAGCGAAAAGCAGCTTGAGATCAAAAACCAAAGTGCGCAGATCAAGAGCGACAACGATCTCTTTGGCGCACTAAAAACGCTAGAGCGATCGCTGGGCGTAATCGGCGGCATTATTGCGTCGGCAAAAAACGGCGAAATCGATCAAGAGACGGCGAGCGAAACGATCGCGGGCAAGATCGCGCTAACCAACTACAAAAACGAAAATCTCTTCAAACACTATCCGCTTGAAGATGGTTCGACGATCGACATTAGCGAGCGGCTGGAAGCTCCAGATTCATTCGATGATTTCGCGGTTGTTTTGGAGGCGGTGAGCAAAGAGACGGCGCAAACTTTGAGCGCGGTCAAAGCGAGAGTTTTAAGCGGTACGCAAAAGATGGGCGAAAGCGCACAGGCAAGCTACGAAAAGAGCGGCGTCAATACGATCAATCCGTCAAACATCTTCGCCAGCACAAACGCCAACTATCTAAAAGAGCAGTTTAGTCATTTGATGAGATAAACACTTACCTTGTCATTCTGAACGCCTCGCTGTCATTCTGAACGAAGTGAAGAATCTAAAGGCAAACACAGATTCTTCGTCGCTCTCCGCAGTTACGGGCGTGAGGACACGCCTACTGCTTCGCGCTCCTCAGAATGACATAGAAGGTTTGTCATTCTGAGCGTTAGCGAAGAATCTAACACAGATGTTTCGCTTCGCTCAACATGACAGAAATGTGAGATTCTTCGGTCGCTTCGCTCCTCAACATGGCAAGGCAAATTATTCAGGACTAAGCGCTAACCGCTAGTGCGGGTAACCAATGTATGTTTTATTGATATGACCGACAATGCGTGTATACACGAGTGATTTCGCATACAGGTTTTCTGCTGTAGCTGGTTCAACAAATAGCCCTTTTGCAAGATCTTTTCTGACAAAAAATGCATTGACTCCGTTTGAGCCTACTAGTTGATAACCAAGCTCATTGCCTAGCAATTCAAGCGCTTTCAACGATGCTCCGAAGTTATCATCGCCCTGCCAAACATGATCTGGTTTGTATGGTAGTACCCACTCAAATGTCGGAGGAAATCTGCCATTATATTCAATAACAACCACTTTTGGCTTAACGCATTCATCACTACTGAAAATATCAATCACCTAATCGGAAACGAGGGCGGTTTGAGTGGCGAACTTGATCTGCTCAGTATCGACATTGACGGTAACGACTATCATATTTGGAAAGCGATCAAATGCGTTAAGCCAAAAGTGGTTGTTATTGAATATAATGGCAGATTTCCTCCGACATTTGAGTGGGTACTACCATACAAACCAGATCATGTTTGGCAGGGCGATGATAACTTCGGAGCATCGTTGAAAGCGCTTGAATTGCTAGGCAATGAGCTTGGTTATCAACTAGTAGGCTCAAACGGAGTCAATGCATTTTTTGTCAGAAAAGATCTTGCAAAAGGGCTATTTGTTGAACCAGCTACAGCAGAAAACCTGTATGCGAAATCACTCGTGTATACACGCATTGTCGGTCATATCAATAAAACATACATTGGTTACCCGCACTAGCGGTTAGCGCTTAGTCCTGAATAATTTGCCTTGCCATGTTGAGGAGCGAAGCGACCGAAGAATCTCACATTTCTGTCATGTTGAGCGAAGCGAAACATCTGTGTTAGATTCTTCGCTAACGCTCAGAATGACAAACCTTCTATGTCATTCTGAGGAGCGCGAAGCAGTAGGCGTGTCCTCACGCCCGTAACTGCGGAGAGCGACGAAGAATCTGTGTTAGCCTTTAGATTCTTCACTTCGTTCAGAATGACAGCGAGGCGTTCAGAATGACAAGGTAAGTGTTTATCTCATCAAATGACTAAACTGCTCTTTTAGATAGTTGGCGTTTGTGCTGGCGAAGATGTTTGACGGATTGATCGTATTGACGCCGCTCTTTTCGTAGCTTGCCTGTGCGCTTTCGCCCATCTTTTGCGTACCGCTTAAAACTCTCGCTTTGACCGCGCTCAAAGTTTGCGCCGTCTCTTTGCTCACCGCCTCCAAAACAACCGCGAAATCATCGAATGAATCTGGAGCTTCCAGCCGCTCGCTAATGTCGATCGTCGAACCATCTTCAAGCGGATAGTGTTTGAAGAGATTTTCGTTTTTGTAGTTGGTTAGCGCGATCTTGCCCGCGATCGTTTCGCTCGCCGTCTCTTGATCGATTTCGCCGTTTTTTGCCGACGCAATAATGCCGCCGATTACGCCCAGCGATCGCTCTAGCGTTTTTAGTGCGCCAAAGAGATCGTTGTCGCTCTTGATCTGCGCACTTTGGTTTTTGATCTCAAGCTGCTTTTCGCTTAGCTCTGTCGCTACTGGCTTGATCTCCGCCGTATGCTCTTTTTGTGCCACTGCTTGCGAGTGGATAAACGCGCTTGCCGCAACTCTTGATATGTCCATACTGCTACTCCTTTGAGTCATTGCCAAATTGTAAGCAATAGTTATTCCTTGTTATAGTGCGGTGATGGAAAGTTGGTTTTTTGATGTTTTGCTGCTGTTTTTCGTAGAGGTGATCGAGGCGAACTTGCAAAAAGGTAACAGTTTTGACGAGCTTGTTACCAATCTGCAAGCGATCTGGTCGCAAAGCCCGCTTCGGTTTTGGCTTGCGCACTACTCGTTCTATCTGGTGATCGCCTACGCGGTTTTTGGCGATCATATGAACGGTTTTATGCTTTCGATCGTGCTATTTAAGATCGCCGATATTGCCTTCAAACTTCGGCTATTTTCTGATCTTCGCGTGGGTGGCAGCGCGTCAACGCAACTTGGCATACCAAACTTGGCGATCACACCGACTGTGCGTTACGCGGGATCGGTGATATACAGCGCAATTTTTGCGATCGCGCTAACAAATTAGCTGTCGTGCGGCTTTAGCCTACAAACTCGTAGTGCCCGATCCGTTCGCCAACTTGGAGCTTTTGGTATGCGATCAGCTTGCGCGTCTGATCGATATCGTGCTGTAACGCCTCTCGTTTTAGCCGCAAAAATGTGAGCGCTTGTGAGATCAGCGCCATCGCCTCTTTTGCGTCATTAAGGTTCTCAAACTCGGCGGGCATTTCGCCG
>BNUO01000118.1 GCA_025997415.1 Campylobacterota bacterium | reverse complement strand
AGGTAATCACATAAAGGCAGAGCGGCGCGATCAGGATCATCATCACCCAGACGGTTATAGCTTCGATTAGTGGATTAACGGAAAACTTTGATTTCACTGCTTTTCTACTCCGTTCAAAAGTGGTACAAACGCGGCTTGCCCGAGTGTGGTTGTGGCGATCGTGTGATCTGGCAGCTTTTTTGCCCGCGTGATCGTCCCGCCGATCGGCGCAACCAAAATCCCGCCGACAACGAGTTGATCGATGAGCGTTTGCGGAAGGCTCGCCGCCTCGCAACTAAGCAGAATGCGATCGTAGGGCGCGTAGTTTGTCCAGCCGCCGCCGCCGTCTGCAAGCCTCGTGTTAATCTGCGTCAGTCCCAGCGCCTTAAACCGCGCTTTGGCTTCAACGAGCAGCTTTTCGATCCGTTCGATCGTAAAAACCCGCCGCACGATTTTGCTAAGTATTGCCGCCTGATAGCCGCTGCCGCAGCCGATCTCCAGCACGCTGTCGGCGTTTTCGCACTCTAAAGCCATTGTCATTTTGGCGACTGTCAGCGGCGAACTAATCCACTGATTTGAGCCAAGCGGCATTGCGCGAAGCTCGTACGCCTGCCGCTCCAGACCCGTCGGCATAAACGGCGCACGATCGACGCTGGCAAACGCAGCTTTGACGCGATCGCTTAGATGAACCTCCTCTGCAAGCGACTGGGCAAAAACGCTCTGATTACGCGGCGGCATATGGAATGCCGTTCTTGATCTCTTCGATCGCGCTTTGAGTGATCGCGGCGCACGATTTTGCGCGAGCGCCGCTTGGCAAAAAGAGATAATTGTTGGTATTTGGCTGGCTGTTTGCGGTGAGTACAAAGGCGCGATTAACGATCGCCAGCGCTTTTGAGAGCGCTTTGAGCGTTTTTTTGCGCGAGGCGTCCCACGCGGCAGGAATGAGGATCAGCTCCGCGCCGTTTAGCTCCAGCCAGAGATCGGCAAAACGGATCTCAAAGCAGATGAGAACACCCAGCTTCCAGCCGCGCCACTCAAAAAGCTCCAACGCCGAAACATCGCCTTGTGCAAAACGCAGGTGTTCGTTGCCCGCAAAAAACAGCTTGTGCTTTGTGCGCTCAAAAACCACCTCCGCACGATCGTAGAGTTTGAAGACATTGAAAAAATGTTCGTCTCGCTTTTCGATCACTGTGAGTCCAAAGGCGCGAACTTTGGATAGCTCAAGCAGCTTCGCATGCGCGGTAACGGCAAACGAGGCGGCTTCGTCAAAGTGGTCGTAGTCAAATCCCGTCAGACAGACTTCGCCAAATGCCACCAGATCGGCGCGGCTTTGCCTAAGCGCCTCCTCCAGTCGCTGCAAGTTTGTATGGTAATTAGACGAGCGTTTGAAGGAGGCAGCTTCTACGACAAGCTCCATACTAAAACTCGGTTCTTAGCGTTGCGCCGCTGCTTGCGTTGCCGACTAAGAGGCTGTAGCGTTTCAGCCAGCTTGAGGTAATCGGCTTGATCACAGGTTTGTACGCCGCTCTGCGCTTTGCGATCGTCTCTTCGTCGAGTTTCACCTCTAGTAGGTTTTTGTCAATATCAATGACGATCGTATCGCCGTTTTCGACAAGAGCGATCAACCCCCCTTCGGCAGCTTCGGGCGAGATGTGTCCGATCGCCCCACCCCGCGTTGCGCCGCTAAATCTGCCGTCGGTGATCAGCGCAACCTTGTCGCCAAGCCCCATTCCCATAATCAGACTCGTAGGGCTCAACATCTCCTGCATACCGGGACCGCCTTTGGGTCCCTCGTAGCGGATCACAACCACATCGCCAGCTTTGACTTTGCCGCCTGCGATCTCGCGGCTGGCTTCGGCTTCGGAGTTAAAGCAGACCGCCTGCCCGCTAAACTGCCGCATTTTCGGATCAACGCCCGCGCTCTTGATCACCGCCCCTTTTTCGGCGAGGTTGCCAAACAAGATCGCCAGTCCGCCCACAGGCGAATAGGCGTTTTCATTGCGGCGGATCACCGCTTCGTCCGTGATCGCCGCGCCTTCGATCCGTTCGCCAATCGTCTCGCCCGTTACCGTTGGCAGATCAAGGTGCAATGCGCCGCGCCGCGCCACTTCGCGCATAACCGCACTCACGCCGCCAGCTCGGTGAATGTCTTCGATATGCACAGTTCCCAGCGAGGGCGCGATCTTGGCAATATGGGCGACTTTTTTGCTAATGGCGTTGATCCTCGCAAGATCAAACGGTACGCCCGCCTCGTGCGCGATCGCCAGCATATGTAAAACCGTGTTGGTGCTGCCGCCCATTGCCATATCAACGATAAACGCATTTTCGATCGACTCGGTTGTAATGAGATCACGGATTTTGGGCGCATTGGACTTTGCCATCTCAACCAGCCGTTTTGCCGCCGTCCGCAGAAGCTCTTTGCGCTCATCGGTGCGCGCCAGAATCGTGCCGTTGCCCTTTGGCGCGATCCCCATTGCCTCAAAGAGCGTGTTCATGCTATTTGCCGTGTACATTCCGCTGCAACTGCCGCCGCCGGGGCAGCAACTGCACTCGATGGCTTTCAGATCGGCGTCGCTAATCGCGCCAACGGCTTTTTTGCCCACCCCTTCAAACGCGCTGGTTAGGTCTGTGGGCGTGCCGTCTGCGAGGTGTCCCGCCGCCATTGGACCGCCGCTGACAAACATTGTCGGAACATTGACGCGCAGTGCGCCCATGAGCATTCCGGGCACGATCTTGTCGCAGTTTGGGATACAAAAAAGCGCGTCCAGAGCGTGCGCGTTCATCATCGTTTCGATCGAATCGGCGATGAGTTCGCGGCTTGGCAGCGAGTAGCGCATTCCATCGTGTCCCATTGCGATCCCGTCATCAACGCCGATCGTGTTAAACTCAAACGCCACGCCGCCGGCTTCACTAATCGCCTCTTTGACAATGTCGGCGTATTCGCGCAGGAAAAAGTGTCCTGGAATAATGTCGATGTGGCTGTTTGCGATACCGATAAACGGCTTGTCAAAATCTGCGTCCGTTAGCCCTGTGGCGCGTAAAAGTGCGCGGTGCGGAGTGCGTTCGTAACCTCGTTTAATCGTATCGCTTCTCATCAAACTTCCTTTGTTGCGGGCGTAAAAAACAGACATTATACAAAAGCGCGACAAACCTACGCGCTTGGCTCTAAAACCGTATCGATCCGCTCGGCAATGCTCTGCAAGATCGCCTCCTTGTCGGCAAGCTCGGCTCGCAGCCGTTCGTTTTGGCTTAAAAGCTCGCTGTTTTCTGCTTTGAGCCGTTTTAGCTCCTCAATGATCGCCGAAACTTTTTCAACCGTATTCATCAATATCGCTCCGTATCTTCTAAATCTAGCTCGTTTAGCGCCGCTGTGCTATGATCGCGGGTTTTTTCACACCGACTCACAAATCTAAAGGACAAGAATATGAAAGTTTTGCTGACAAGCGATGTCAAAGGTCTTGGCAAAGCGGGCGAGATCAAAGAGGTCAAAGAGGGTTATGGGCAGAACTTCCTTATCTCCAAAAACCTTGCGCGGCTTGCCACAGACGCGGTTATCAAACAGTTTAACGCGCACGAAAAAGCGCGGATCGAAGCGGAAAAAGAGGAGCTTGCGCGGCTTGCGGTTATGGCGAAAAAGCTAGAAAATACGGGCGTAAAGATCACAAAAAAAGTCGGCGCAAACGGATCGTTATTTGGCGCACTCAAAAAAGAAGATGTTGCAGAAGCATTAAAGATCGCGGGCATTGAGATTGACAAAAAAGATATTGAAATGGATACGATCAAAGCGGTTGGCATCTACGAGATCGGCGTAAAACTGGGACACGGGCTTCACCCGAAGTTTCGCGTTGAAGTGGTTAGCGAGTAACGGCGTGTTTGAAGCGACAACCATTCTTGCATACCGCGCAGATGATCT
>BNUO01000117.1 GCA_025997415.1 Campylobacterota bacterium | reverse complement strand
TCGCCGGTTTTTTGAGTCTAACAACGACTGTGCCTGCGAGTTTGTCGTGCCAGCCCTGCTTGCGTTTGTCAAAGGCGACCCAGTAAAAGCCTATACCAAGCGGGATCGCCGACAAAATATAGGCGAAATACCTGCCCACAAACTGCCCCGTTGTCGGTTTATGCCCAGTAACGGCATCAACGATCTTGGCGCGGAAAACCATCTTGCCGGGCGTGGCGAGCTTTTTTGCCCAGAAGCCAACTGTAAATACAATGCCTACGATAGATAACAAGAGATTGAGTATCTGTTGTATATCAGGCTCTTGCGCTCTTGCGAAACCAACAGACTGGAAAACTGCCATACCAATCACGGTGGAGATTGCAATCAGTATCAGACTGTCAATAATATGCGCCCCAACGCGCACCCAAAAGCCTACATACTCCAGATCGCTCTGATTGTCCCAAATGACCTCCCCGCGTTGCGGCGTTTCCGCGTAATTCGGCTCTCCTAACGGACTGTTTTCGTTCATCGCAATTCCTTTCTAATTCGTTGTCGTTATGCTACTAAGTTACGGCTTTTTACTCTTCAAGCCGTACGATGTTTGCGCCCAGTGCGCCTAGTTTTGCTTCGATCTTCTCGTAGCCGCGATCGAGGTGGTAGATACGATGAACCCGCGTCGTCCCTTTTGCCGCTAGACCTGCCAAAACCAGCGCACTTGAAGCGCGAAGATCGGTTGCCATTACATCTGCGCCCGTTAGCGCCGCTCTTCCTGTAACGCTTGCGGTGTTGCCGCGCAGGGCGATTTGCGCACCCATTCGTACCAGCTCGCCCACATGCATAAAACGGTTTTCAAAGAGCCGCTCTTCGATGATACTGCTACCCTCCGCTTGCGTGGCAAGAGCCATAAACTGCGCCTGCATATCGGTAGGAAATGCGGGATATTCGCTTGTAACGATCTCGATCGGCGCAATGCGTTTTGCGGGTTTGATCGTAATGCGATCGCTCGTGATCTCAAAACCAAAACCCATCTGCGTTAGCTTGTCGATCACCGCTTCGAGGTGCTTTGGTTCGACGTGATCGAGCGTAATCTCGCTCTGCGTGATCGCCCCCGCGCAGAGGTATGTACCCGCTTCAATGCGATCGGGAATGACGCGGATCGGTTGCAACTCCAGCAGTTCGCCGCCCGTGCCGACGATCTCAAGTTCGTCCGTGCCTATGCCGCGAATCTCTACGCCCGCCGCGCTGATGATCTCGCAGAGCGAAACGACCTCCGGCTCTTTGGCAGCGTTGAGAATCTTTGTCGTGCCGTGTGCCAGCGCCGCCGCCATGATCAGGTTTTCGCTGCCCGTAACGGTGATCTTGTCGAAGACGATCGTCGCGCCGCTAAGACCGCTTGGCGCGGTTGCGTGAATGTAGCCTTCGGTGATGTTGATAATAGCGCCCATCTTTTCGAGCGCTTTGAGGTGTAGATCGACGGGGCGTTGTCCGATCGCGCAGCCGCCCGGTAGCGACACGCGACACTCGCGGAAACGGGCAAGCAGGGGTCCTAGTGTCAGGATCGAAGCGCGCATGGTTTTGACAATCTCGTATGTCGCCGTCGTGTTGTCAAGAGACCTCGTGTCGATAAGCTGCCTGCCGCTAAGTTCGCCGTGCGGTTCGCTGTATTCGCCGCCGAGCAGTTTGATCAGGCGCAAAAATGTCCGCACATCGGCGACATGGGGCAGATTGCTGACCGAAACGGGGTTTTTAGCCAAGATCGTGGCGGCTAAGATGGGAAGCGCAGCGTTTTTCGCACCTGAGACGGTTAGAGTGCCGCTTAGTTTCGCGCTGGCGCTGATCTGCAAATAATCCATACAAATATCCTTGAAAAGTTGTGTTTATTGTGCCAAAAGCCCATTAAAACCCTTGACTTTCACGCGATCGAACGCTATAATCCCGCTTCGATTTTGTGTTGGGGTATCGTCTAATGGCAGGACAGCTGGTTTTGGTCCAGCGAATTGAGGTTCGAGTCCTTATACCCCAGCCAAGCTCGTCTGTCGCGGAGTAGAGCAGTCCGGTAGCTCGTCGGGCTCATAACCCGAAGGTCGCAGGTTCAAATCCTGCCTCCGCAACCAAGAATCAACCCTCTCGTCATCAGCATTCATTGAATAAAAATCAAAATCTAAATCATCAATTCCACGAGCGGTTAGCAATGCCCCTAAATGCACCCACTTGTGATAAACCTGCAATCTGATGATTTTTGAGTTCGCGCCGACATCTCGGATCGCGGAACGAATCTCATCTTTGAGTTTGCCCTTGTATTCAAGAAGCTGGAGTAATGACATTTTGTAAGGTGGAGTGTCAGCGGTCTGGATAAGCCGACCATCGGAATAGTAATCAGCGATTTTGTTGTGTTCGCCGTCTTCGACCACAAAAATCTTAGTATGGTGGATTTCTGGCGCAAGGCGAGGTGAGAAAGTCCTACGCTGTAGTCCTTCGCGCGGATTATAAAAGTGGATTTTGCTTGGGCGAAGATAGAAAATTGAGAAATAATTATAAATCTCTTGCAGAATATTATTATTATCGATTGAAACATTGAGTAGATTATTGCGATGAAGATAAGTTAGTTTTACCATAGAAACATTGCCAGAGAATTTACGAGAAACACGAAGCGGAATCAGACACTTAGAAGTATAAAAGCGACAAATACCGTGAAGAATATACCAGCGACTAAGGTCAGTTATCATCTGTCCTTCGCGCAGGTCATCAAGCGTTTTATAGCAATATTTCATCACATAAGCTGCGCCGTTGCGGACATTAATGTCGATTTTACCGAGAGGCGAAGGGAACAGATCATTAAATGCTTCTTTGAAAGCGTCAACATTTTTTTGAGGAATAAAATAAAGGATATGCAAATGTGGAACGCCGCTCTTGTGTGGCTCAGTTATTCTAAAATAGATTCGATCATCTTTGTTGATATTTCTAACGGCTCGTTTCATTTGAAACTTGCCAAAAAGGGAGCTTAAATGCTTAGAAGCCTCTGATGGTGTGTGATATTTGTCATTGATGTATTTATCATTGCGAATCAAAACAACTTTACCTTTAATAACACGCTTAACTTTAGGATGATACTCGCTTGGTAAAGTTATAGTTAACATAACGGGAGTTAAACCTTTATTAAGAGCATAATCGCATATAGAATTAGCGCGATTTTGCAGTTCTGCCAAATATCTTTTAGAGTTATAGATTGGAGATTTTGTACAACTTGAGAGCGGAATTGTTGAATCATTAACAACTATAAAATTACCTTCTATAAAATTTTTTGCATTAGTAATCTTGCGATTGACTAAAGCGCGATCGTCATTAGTCAATCCGTACATAATCGCCCTCGAAATTCAAGAGTTCGACAGCAAGATTAAAGCGGTCAAACTTTGAATCATTAGATACTGTTCCAAAAACACGACCGATAAATGGAATATTACGCAGTAACGGAATACCGCTTGAATTATCAGTTTGCTGCTCTTTATCAATACCGCCTATTAGCATAGTCTCGCCGACTTTGAGCATAAAACTATTTTTGAGATGTTTACCAGCAGTTACGGGCAGATTATCGGTAGTAGAAATTACATCATCAAAATCAAATTGTAAATCAAGATAAACATCGTCTTTAACGATTGTTGGAGTGATTGAGATTTTGAAGCCGACCTCTTTATAGTCGTAACGGCGAGATGATGTAATTAGAGGAGTATCACCGCTTAGGGAATAATCCTCAAGGCGAAATGGAATAGTAGTTGAGCTTGAAAAAGTTAAGGATTGATGATTAGAGAGCAAAAAGACAGGCGAGGTCTTAGTTGTCGTTGCACCCTCGCGTTCGATGAAGTTCAGGATTGACGAGAAGCCGCCAATGCCTGAAGTATTGATTATGCCACCTTGCTGAAAGAAGCGAGAATACTC
>BNUO01000116.1 GCA_025997415.1 Campylobacterota bacterium | reverse complement strand
GCCAAGATGAAGTTTTTTATCACCCGTTTCTTTCTTTGTCCCTTACTTGTTCATACTCCTCTACCAAAGCACGAAGCCTCTTTACCTGTTCTCTTGATACGGTGTTGTCCTCTTTTGCGCTGAACATTGTGGTTTCCTTTCGATGACCCTTTTCTAGCGAAAAGTGTCATCGAAATGATTGGCAGGGACAGGAATGACAGAGATGTTTCGCTTCGTTCAACATTGACAGGAAAGGAGAGATAGCGACTGGCGGCACCGCTCTCTC
The DNA here is from genome assembly GCA_025997415.1 of Campylobacterota bacterium. Taxonomy (GTDB): domain Bacteria; phylum Campylobacterota; class Campylobacteria; order Campylobacterales; family SZUA-545; genus JAIRKM01. Next base: position 3,740 of record BNUO01000116.1, on the reverse strand, counting down.
TCACAATTTTAATATAGGGTTTATTACTTTTAGGCGATCGTCAATAATTTGCCCGTCCTGTAAGTCTTCGGTGTAAAGAACATCACAAGCGCCCTTCAAAGCAGCGGAAACAATGTTGCTGTCCCAGTACGAAAACTGGTAACGATTATGAATGCGGAAAGTCTCAAGGGTAAGTTCTTTCGTAAGAGGAACTACATCAAAATCAAAGATGAATTGCCTGAGAGTATTTTGGATTTCCGTAGGCGTTATGTTTTTCTTATGAGCATTTACATAATACTCATTAAGCACCTGGACGCTTACCACGAGTTCAAAACCCACAAGGATAGTAGTGAGCAATTTATGGCATTTGATATGCTTATGACTACCGTCATCGATCCTGGCATAAAGTAGCATGTTGGTATCCAGAAAAACTCTATCGCCCATGTACTTCTTCCCTGCTTAAAGGAGTAAAAGAGTCCATTTTTATAGGAGTATCCAGCCATTCGGCTCTACCTGTCCAAATTTTCCCACGAGGTTCTTTTATCTCCGCTTTGGCAATATATGGAGCAAGGAGAGAAGCCAACTTTTCAAGAGTAATCTCATCATTTATCTGTAATACAACCTCACTCATAACCGCCTCCATAATCTGCTCTAAAGCAATACCCTCATTATACCGCAAATCTCGGTAGCCCTGCACATATCAATCATTTCGTTGAACCCTGTTATGTTGAGGAGCGAAGCGACTGAAGAATCTGTGTTTGTCTTTAGATTCTTCGCTTCGCTCAACATGATAGGAGGGCGAGATTCTTCGGCTCAGAAGTAGCCTCAGAATGACAAGGCGCGAAAAGGCTAAGAGCAGTACCGTTCAAAACCCAACAAACCCCGTTATACCAAGGTTTGTTGGTGTTTAAGCATTGCGTTTGTCTATTGAGAGCTTAGATCACGGCATTTGTGATCGTAAATCCTATGAGAGCCATCGCATACGCCACGATCGAAGTAAATATAAACAGATAGAAAGCGTATTTGATCCGTCCTGCCTCCTGCGTAAAGACCACTGTCGCCGCAAGGCACGGATTGTAAAACAAGACGATCATCAGCAACGCAACCGCGCTTGCGGGCGAGAGCGCTTGAGCCAGAATCTCGCGCAAACCAACATCTTCTTCATCGACTTCGCCAAGCGAGTAGAGCACGCCCATTGTTGAAACGACAACCTCTTTTGCCGCAAGACCTGTTACCAGCGAAACACTTACGCGCCAGTCAAAATCAAGCGGCGCAAAGAGCGGCTCAATGAACTTGCCCGTTACGCCAAGATAGCTGTTTTCAAGCTGCTTTAACGCCGCCGCCGCTTCCTCGTCAGCTTCCGCTTCGACCGCCTCTACCGTTTCGCCATCTGCGATCAAAACCGCGTCTTCGCCATCTGCGATCAGAACTGCGTTTTCACCGCCAGAAGCCAGAGCTTCGTCCTCCCCGATCGCGGGGTAGTTGCTGGCAAACCAGACTAGCACCGAGACAGCCAAAATAAATGTTCCAGCTTTTTTGATATACGCCAGCGCCTTGCTCCAGACCATCGTCCAAAGTAGCATCATAGACGGCATTCGGTAGCGCGGCATCTCCATAACAAACGGTTCGTCGGGACCTTTGAACGCCAAACGGCGCAGCAAAAACGCCATCAACAGCCCAATCAACGCGCCAAAAATGTAGATTCCAAAGAGCGCATTACCAGCTTGCGAAACGGGCAGAAACGCGCCGATCAGCAGAATATAGACCGGCAGCCGCGCCCCGCAGCTCATAAACGGAATGATAAACAGAGTCAGCAGGCGATCGCGTTCGTTTTTGAGCGTCCTTGCCGCCATAAACGCGGGCACAGAGCAGCCAAACCCGCTCACCAGCGGCACAAAGCTCTTGCCGTGCAGACCAAACCTGTGCAGAAAACCGTCTAGCAAAAACGCCGCCCGCGCCATATACCCCGTCGATTCAAGCAGCGCAATGCCCAAAAAGAGGATCATAATGTTGGGCAGAAACATCAGTACCGCGCCAACGCCGCCCAGCACGCCATCGGCAATCAGCCCCGCAACCTCCTCCTGCGCGATGTTGGTATGCACCGCATCGCTAACCGCGCCAAACGCATCTTCGATCCAGCCCATTGGAATCTCGCCGAGCGTAAATGTGATCTGAAAGAGACTCCACATAAAAAACAGAAAGATCGGCAGTCCAAAAACGGGGTGCAAAAGCACGCGATCGATCTTGTCGGTTAGCTCCTCTTTCGCGGGCGCTTTGCTGCGCTTGACGGTCTCCAGCGTCGCGCCCTTTGCGAACGCCCTGTGCTCGGCGCTGACCACATCGTGCATATCGCGGGTTTCGTACAGAACATAGATCGCCTCTAGCGCTTTGTTGAGCACGGGTTGAAGCCGCACAAACAGAGGCGTGTCGTGCAGTCGCTTGTGCGCCGACGGTTTTTGAAAGAGCAGATCGCGGGCGATGTCATGAACGCTCTCGCCGCCAAAAACCTCCCGCTCGTTGCTGCCGCACGATCCGAGAAAGATCGCAACCTCATCGATCGCGTTTTCGATCACATCGGAGTAGATGAGCTTGTTGCGCGCCTCAAACTTGGAAGCGTCCGCCATTCGTGCGATCAGCGTTGATAGCCCCTCGCTAGTGCGCGCCGAAACTTTGATGCACGGAATGCCGAGGATCGCCGAAAGCTGCTTTTCGTCGATCTCCAGCCCGTCCTTTTTCGCTTCGTCGATCATATTTAGAGCAATGACGATCGGTTTGTTGATGTGCATTAGTTCGGCGGTGAATGCAAGATTGCGCTCAAGATTGACGCTCTCAACGACCTGCACGATCAGGTCATACTCCTTTGCCTCCAGAAAATCACGCGCGATCTTCTCTTCGAGCGAGTAGGCGCTGAGCGAATATGTGCCGGGCAGATCGGTAACGCTGATAAGCGTATTGCCCGATCGCAGGCTTGCCGTCGCTTTTTCAACCGTAACGCCAGCGAAGTTGCCGACCTTGACTTTCGACCCGCTGATCGCATTGAGAATGGAGCTTTTGCCGACATTGGGCTGACCCACCAGCGCAACTCTCACCTCGCCTAGTTTGGAAACGACTTTGTTCATAAACTTTCCTTTGACTGTTGATGAATGCTGTTTTTGACGCGATCGCGTTTTTGCGACTACGCCGCCGCTTGCGTTGCCGATACCTCGATCGCACCCGCTTCGCCCCTGCGCAACGCCACGCGCCCGTGTTGGAGCATAATCTCCACCGTCGCGCCCGTTGCGCTTTTACTGAGCACCGTAAAAGCCTCGCCCTTTGCAACGCCCATTGTTTGTAGCCGCTCTTTGAGCGCACCCGCGCAAGCAAAAGCGTGGATTTTCGCTTTGTCGCCAACCTTGAGTTCGCTTAGACTTTGCATAACCGCTCCTCTTTTATGGTTTTGATAATCACTATCAATTTGAGAATTGTAGATCGTCCATTCTTAAAGTCCCACAAGCACTCCTGAAAAAGTCCAGCAAACGCATACTGGCTGCGGGTCTGGCGGCTTGCCGCTGCGCTCTTGTGCGCTTAACTCTGCCGACCAGCTTTGGTACAATGCGGCTTCGTGGATAAAGGATATGCGTGCAAGAGATTCGATCGGGCATTATTTTAGATAGCGACATTTTATATTTTGATTACACCGCTTCGGGACTTGGGTTTAGACCGATTGAAGATCGGATGCAAAAGATACTCAAAACTTATGGCAATACACACTCGGAAGTCTC
>BNUO01000115.1 GCA_025997415.1 Campylobacterota bacterium | reverse complement strand
ATCGACAGCGGTCTAACGCCAAACCCGTTTAATGTAACCGCTCACAAACGACCCGGCACATTTACGAGCCGACCTGCGGGCAAGGCGCTTTTGGCAATCGCGGCAATACTGATCGCTGCAATCGCGTTGAAAATAGACAAATACATCTCGTTTGGGTTCTAAAATGCTTGCGTTATAGAGCGCGTAGGGTAGTGTGCTAAGTGGTAAGAGTGAATCAATATACGATATGTCTTGCGTTAGCTGTGAAGTTGCGCTCTCGATCGCGCCCATTGAAGCCGATATTGCGCCGATGGTAAGCATACGCATATCCTGCGTACTTGCCCGTTTGGAAAATGCGGTTTTGTACTCAAGCATTGGGTTAAGTCCCGCATCTTGAAACATTCGCACCTCAACAGCTTCGGTAAGCTGCTCGGTTGTTAAATCTTTTTGCAGTTGAAATTGTAAAAATACCAGCTCGCGATCGGGGACAATGGCAACAACGCAACCGGGCGATTTAACTGCGCTAAGCGGCGATAGTTTCGCACTACCCTTGTTTAGCTCCCAGCATTGACCGGGCACGCTTCCCGTGTATGCGACAACGGCTTTAGCATTTGATTTTCGCTTTGCCAACTTTTCCTCCTTATATTCACTATAAGGAGTTGCCGGCTCCTTTAGTGCTCGGTAACGATCAAAAATCGATCGCCTTGTTTGCGAAGATACAACTCTTTAATCCTGTTTGACCTGTGATTCTTCGCTTGGTAGTCCTGCCAAAACCGCGCTCGGTAAATCACTTCGCCCAGCGAGTTAGGGTAAGGCACAATTTCAATATCGGAAAAGTAGATGGTTTTTTGAGACTGATCTAGGAAAATACCAGCCTTAATTTGATCGAATTGGGGACGCCCCACATTGTCCGATCTCTTAAAATCGCTGGTATATAAACTAAGATAACTTTTGAGATCGCTTTTTTGCCAAGCGTAACGCCACTCAAAGATTGTGGTTAGTACGCTTGCTAGATCGTCTTTATTTGCCTCTAAAACGCCCTCTTCATTGATCAAAATGACCGTTTTTTCCGGATTGATTCGCAAATGAATACCCAGCAAAAGTTCGTTATCGATCGCTACGCAACCTTGCGTATTATCTCGCAATCTCGCGCTATTAAGCGGAAAACCATGCACCCAAATACCGTGTCCGCTCTTGCCCAAACTCTTGTCAAAAACATTCGGATAGTTGGTTGTGAAAGCAAGCGGACCATAATATGGGTCAAGTTTATGCGTCTCTTGCGTCAAGACCGATGTGATCCGATAAGCGCCGACAGGGGTTTTCTCATCGCCCTCTACAAACTTGTCTCCCTTTGCATCGCCAAGCGTTGCGTTGATCTCATTTTCAAGGCTCAACTCTCCTTTTGCGTACTTGTATCGCCAGAGCAGAAGGCGCGATTTATCAACCACTAAAATATCGCTGTCTGACTTTTCAAAATAACCAAACCTTGTATCAAGTTTGATCAGTTTCTCAAGCCAGTAGTGCGTGTCGGTTAGCCGATCGTTAGCCCCTTTTTCAAGAGCGGCAATACCTTTTTCTCGGTAGATCGTCGGCAGATCGTCTGCAAAAACTGTTGTGATTGTCAAAGCAGAAATCATTGCAAGAATCCAAATGTTTTTCATTGAGCCTCCGTTTCGTATCCCAATTTCTTTAGCTGCGATTTGTCTTTGCTCCAGCGATCTAAAACCGAGACGCTAAGTTGCAAAAAAATCTGTTTTTGCAAAAAGGCTTCGATCTTGCCTCTTGCGGCAGTTCCTACTCGTTTGATCGCCGCGCCGTTTTTGCCAATAACAATCGCTTTTTGCGACTCTTTTTCCATCACGATCGTAGCGGTTATACGATCGAGAGTTTTCTGCGATTTATAACTATCTACAATCACATCAGCCGCGTATGGCAGTTCATCGCTAAAGTTGTCAAAGATCGCTTCTCGGATCATCTCTTTACAGACCTCTCGAATTGTCGCAGTCGTCAGATCATCGGGATCGAAGTAGTATTCGTGAATTGGCAGATGTGCGGCGATCTCGTTTAAGAGTGGCTTAAAATCGTTTTTCTTTGCGCTGATTGGCACGATCGCCAAAAAACGGTTAGCAAAAGCGCTGTAACTGTTTAGCTTTTTTAGCCGCTCTTCATGCGTAAAAATATCCATCTTGGTTAGTACAACAATATGCGGCATATTTGGCGTTCGTTGCAAAAACAACTCGTAGTTTTTGGTTTCATCTGAAATATCGGCGATATAGAGCGTAAGATCACACTCCTCCAGCGCTTTAACGATCTCGGTTTTCATAAAGCGGTTTAGCTCTTTTTCACGATCGTCAAATCCCGGCGTATCGACTAAAACAATCTGTGCGTTTTCGTGCATTACGATCACGGTTTGCCGTTTTCGTGTCGCGCCCGCTTTGTGGCTGACTAACGCAATTTTTTCGGACACGAGCGCGTTAATTAGCGTACTTTTTCCAGCATTCGGACGACCAACAACGGCTACAAATCCAGCCCTAGAGGATATATCGTGCTGTTTCATCGCTCTGGAATATATGATCGAGTTTTTCGTGGATCATTGTGTCGGTTACCACGATCTGTTTTCCGCTGTTTTCATTTGCGGCAAAGCTAATCTCCTCAAGCGCTTTTTCCATCACCGTATGCAAACGGCGCGCACCAATATCTTCGGTTTTGTCATTTGCCTGTTTTGCCAAACTTGCCATCGCTTTTAACGCCTCGTCGGTGAAAACTAGATCGACTCCTTCGACAGCCATCAACGCTTGATACTGTTTGACGATCGAGTTTTTTGGCGTTGTTAATATGCGTAAAAGCGCCTGTTCATCAAGCGAATACATCTCAACGCGGATCGGAAATCTACCCTGTAACTCTGCAATGAGATCACTAGGTTTTGTGAGGTGAAACGCACCCGCTCCAATGAATAAAATATGATCGGTATCGATCGCGCCGTATTTTGTCTGCACGGCTGAACCTTCAACGATCGGCAACAGGTCTCGTTGAACACCTTCTTTGCTTGGATCGCCGCGAGCTGCAATACCGCTTGGCAGCGCGATTTTGTCCATTTCGTCGATAAAGATAATTCCGCCCTCTTTTGCGCGAATCAACGCTTCGCGGCGCACCTTTTCCATATCCACAATGCGCTCGCTCGCCTCCTGTTTTAATAGCTCTTTTGCCTCTTTGACGCTAACCTCTCGCGTGATCGGCTGATTCATCTGCGAAAACATCTTTCCAAGCGACTCTTGAACGCGAGAAAACTCCGGCGGCAGATTGTCCGCTCCTGCAAATTCAATATGTGTTTTTGGAGAGATTTCGATCGCGATTGTTAGATGATCGCTCTCGCCGTTTTTGACCTTCTCTTTCGCTTTGAGAAAGGCTTCATTGTGCTGATCGATCATATTTTGCGGAGCGCCTTTTGGAAGTGAGGGTACGATCTCCTGCGCGATTTTGTTTAATATGTATTCGTCCAGATCGGGCAAACAGTTGATCGACTCTTCCTCTTTGACAATTCGTATCGCGTCCAAAACGAGATCGCGAACCATTGATTCTACATCTCGTCCAACAAAACCAACTTCGGTATATTTGGTTGCTTCCACCTTGACAAACGGAAGTTTTAGCAGCTTTGCCATTCGTCTTGCGATCTCGGTTTTACCTACTCCGGTTGAGCCGATCATCAAGATATTTTTGGGCAGTACTTCATCTCGTATATCACCTTCGAGTTTGAGTCTGCGATAACGATTGCGCAAAGCGATTGCGATCGATTTTTTTGCTTCGTCTTGACCGATAATAAAATCATCAAGATAGCTGACAATCTGTTTTGGTGTGAGATCCATTAGTCCGCTTTCAGTGTTAGAGTTTTGATATTTTGGTTGGTGTAGATACAGATTTCACCCGCGATTTTTAGCGATTCGGTTACCAGCGCTTCGGGTTCTAGCGATGCAAAGTTTTTGAGCGCCCGCGCCGCTGATAGAGCGTACATTCCGCCGCTTCCGATCGCGGCAAGCGCGTTGTCTTCGGGTTCGACCACATCGCCTGTGCCGCTTAAAATAAATAGATGTTTCGTATCGAGTACGATCATCATCGCTTCAAGCCGCCTAAGC
>BNUO01000114.1 GCA_025997415.1 Campylobacterota bacterium | reverse complement strand
GTGCGATCAAGACAACGCGATCGGTTGCAACAACTTGGCTCTTAGCTATGTTTCCGCGCAAGGCGTTGAAAAAGACCTGATCGTTGCTACGGCTCTGTTTGGCAAGGCGTGCGATCTCAAATACCAAGATGGGTGCGCAAACTACGCGAAGTACCAAGCCAAAGTCGAAAAAGATAAAGAGAAAAAATGAGAGATCTGCTCGTCGCGATCGTTGTTGTCGCTGTGATCGCCATTGTGGTTACAGCGTTCAAATCTGGTAACGATGAAGTCAAAACGAGCGGCGTTTCCGACACCGAACTCGTTATGCTCGCACTTGCCGACACAAACGGAGCGGTTGTGCGGCTGGGTTCGCGCGGCAGAGCAGAGGTCGATGAAGGCGCGGAAGATGCCTACGATCGCGCCGTTGAAGCCGACAACGCGGGGCGCGACAAACTAGCGGTGCGGCTCTATCAAAAAGCCTGCGACGGCGGAGTGATGATGGGCTGTAATGATCTGGGAATTATGTACAACGAAGGCGAAGGCGTTGAGCAAAACTATGACACAGCAATTAAGTTATATATCAAAGCGTGCGAGGGCGGCGAACCGCTTGGCTGCACAAATCTAGGCTTTTCATACGATAACGGCGAAGGCGTAGAGAAAAATGTGGATACGGCAAACAATCTGTACAAGCAGGGTTGCGATGGCGGCGATGCGCTTGGCTGCTACAACTTGGGTGTTTCGTACGAGGACGGAAGCGGGGTGAAAAAAGACCTAGCAGTTGCCGCCCAACTCTACAAGCAGGCTTGCGAAGGCGAGGAGTCCTCCGCGTGCTTTAACCTCGCGATCCTCTACGAAGAGGGCAGGGGTGTCAAGAAAAATACTAAAACCGCGATCCGCTACTACGAACTCGCATGCGAACTAGGCGATGACGAAGGCTGCGAGGAAGCAAAACGACTGAAGAGATAAGGCTACGATCGGCAACAAGTTTCACGATAGTTTCGTTGCGATGATGGGATATGGACGGCGGTGATGAAATGACAAACTAGCGTATTTGACCCCGTGAAATATTTAGACGATAACGAGGATTTTGTAGCATATCTTAATGATGCATTTGAGCAAAACGATCCTGCGCTATTTACGCTCACACTTGGCGATGTGGCACGCGCAAAATCCATGAGCAAGATCGCTGCCGATTCGTGGCTAAACCGCGAAAGCCTATGCCGTTGGAGTTAAACTTCAAGCGGTTTCAGTATCGCAAAAACCTGCGATCGGCTAAGCGGCGTGTGGCATAATATCGCTTCGTAAACATACGATAAAAAGTCAACATGGACTGAAAGTGAATCTAAGAGACATAGCTAAGCAAATAATAACAGAAGCTCAAAAGCCTTTCTCGTCTCAAGAGATTTGGGATATAGCCGAACAACAAGGGTATAACGATATATTAAAACTAACTGGCAAAACAATACCAACAACAATTGCATCGATGCTATATGTTGATATTAAAGATAACCCAAATTCGGAATTCATCAAAACGCAGGTTAGACCAACAAAATTCTCTTTGAAAAAGCTTGCGTTAAATTCCGAGATTACACGGACTGAGCCGCAAGAAGAATCGATTTCAAAGAGTCCAAAATATACCGAAAGAGAGTTGCATAAATTGTTAACATATTATGCATATACTTATCATGGGGTATATACAAAAACTATATTTCACGAAAAATCAAAAAAGAACCATTATGCACAATGGCAACATCCTGACATTGTGGGAGTATACTACCCAATGGAAAAATGGGAAGAGGCGGTATTTGATATTGCCGGATACATAGGAAATCAACCAGTAAAAATATTCTCGTATGAATTAAAAAAGGAATTAAATTTTTCAAATTTACGCGAATCATATTTTCAGGCGGTATCCAATTCGTCTTGGGCTAACGAGGGATACTTGGTAGCCGCAGTTATTGATCAAGATGAGGACTTTTTGCAAGAAATAAGAAGGCTTGCTAATTCATTTGGCATTGGACTAATACGCTTAGATGTAAATAATCCTGATGATTCAGAGACAATCATACAGGCTACTAAAAAAGATATACTAGATATTGAAATGATCAATATTATCGTAGGCAAAAATCCAGACTTTAGAGAATTTATAAAAAGAATTAAAACCGATTTAACCCAAAGGAAATTCGTAAAGAAAAATTTGATCAACTATTAGAATCTGAAGAATTAAAGAAAATATATCAATAAGCACACGAGCACATTACGCAACTTGCAGATTACGCAATGTGCTCTCTTTCTCAATAGACGGTTTTGCAGATCAACTCAAGTTGGTTCGTTTCCCTCTACCTCCCCGCCTCAAATGCAAACGATAGATCGGCGATGATGTCGTCAATATGTTCCGTGCCGATCGAGAGGCGGATCGTTGTAGGTTTAATGCCCGAAAGGAGCAATTCGTCCTCGCTCATCTGCGAGTGTGTAGTAGAGGCGGGGTGAATGACCAGCGACTTCACATCGGCGACATTTGCCAGCATAGAAAACAGCTTCAAGTTCTCGATAAATCGCTTCGCCGTTGTCGCATCGCCCTTGATCTCAAATGTAAAGATCACCCCCGCCCCATACTTCTTAAAATAGCGGTTATATAGCGCGTGATCGCGGTGCTCTTTGAGGGAGGGGTGATTGACCTGCGAAACCTGCGGATGTCTATGCAGAAACTCCACGACTTTTAGCGTGTTAAACAGGTGCCGCTCCACACGCAACGAAAGCGTCTCCAGCCCTTGCAGCAGCAGGAACGCATTGAAAGGACTCAGCGCCGCACCCGTATCACGCAGCAGGGTCGTACGCGCCTTGATAATGTAAGCTAGGTTGCCGACAGCTTCGGTGAAAACCACGCCGTGATAGCTAGGGTTGGGCTTGCTTAGACCCGGAAACTTGTCGTTTTGCGTCCAATCAAACTTGCCGCTATCTACGATCAGCCCGCCGATCGTAGTGCCGTGTCCGCCGATAAACTTCGTAGCCGAATGCACCACAATATCCGCGCCATGCTCGATCGGACGCAGCAAGAACGGCGTAGCGAAGGTGTTATCGACGATCAGCGGAATGCCGTGCCGATGGGCGATCGTAGAGACGGCTTCGAGATCGATGATCGTGGAGTTTGGATTGCCCAGCGACTCGACAAAGATCGCCTTGGTGTTTGCCCTGATCGCGCGTTCAAAGTTCTGCGGATCGCCGCCGTCAACGAATGTGGTCTTCACGCCTGAATCCTCAAGCGTGTTGGCAAAGTAGTTGAATGTGCCGCCGTAGATCGCGTTGTCAGAGACGATATGATCGCCCACCCGCGCAATGTTTTGGATCGCATACGCAGTCGCCGCCGCACCAGAAGCCAGCGCCAGCGCCGCCACGCCTTGCTCCAATGCCGCCACGCGCTTTTCCAGCACATCCCAAGTCGGATTCATAATGCGCGTGTAGATATTGCCGCCTTCGGTCAGAGCAAACCGCCCCGCCGCAGTCGCCGCGTCCTTGAAAACATACGACGAAGTCTGGTAGATCGGCACGGCGCGCGCGTCGGTTGCGGAGTCGGCTTTCTCCTGCCCCACATGTAGTTGCAAAGTTTCAAACTTGTAGTTTGCGTTACTCATTATAAATCTCCTCTGTTCGGTTTTGAAGTTGTGTGAATCGTGCTGTGCGCCGTAGTTGCCGATGTGTTCGCTCGCATTTTCGCTGACGATATCTTTGCCGTAAGTTTTGCGATCAGCCCCCGCCGCGCACACGAGCGTACAGATGCCGCAAGGGTAGCGCTGCTCATCGCGCAAAAATTGGTGGTAACGCGCACAGCGGTACTTGTCCATATCGCCGATGATCGAGTTTGGTATGGGCGAAAAGGCGCTGATCGGGCAGGCGGTTTGGCACTTGCCGCACAAGCCGCACAGCTCTTTGGTCATCACTTCGTCGGGTTCGATCTCTGCGGCGGTGATGATCGAGGCGAAGCGCACACGGGGTCCAAACTGCGGCGTTAGCAGCGTGTGGTTAAAGCCGATCGTGCCAAGCCCTGCGTATTTTGCCGCCAAAACTTGCGAGAACGAGGCGTTTGGTTCGCGCACCAGATTTGCGATCGTGCCGTAACCGTCGCGCGGGTAAAAGAGCGCTTGGTGTCCTTTGGCGTTGAGCGTGGCGGCGATCTTGTATGCCATTTCGTCGAGCAGGCGGTTGGTGGTGTTGTATAGCTCGGTGTAGAGGTTCGATGGCGTGGTGGCGAGCGCGGGCAGTTGGATCGGCA